>JADFOC010000317.1 GCA_022563075.1 Pseudomonadota bacterium | reverse complement strand
GATCTCGCCCTCTTTTTCCTTGTCTTCATCATCCATCACTATCACCATTTTACCCCGGCGAATATCATCGATGATTTCTTCTATTGAATTGAGATTCATTACACTAGTGATTTCTTTCTTAGACCGATTGAAAACCGTGTTGCTCGAGAAATTTCTGATCTATAGCGCTGACGCTTGAGTCTGCCGCCGTTTCGACCTGCATTAATCTCTCGAGATAGCGCGCCACCAGATCCACTTCCAGATTCACTTTCTGGCCGGCCGAATAACTGCCGATGACGGTTTCCTCCCGGGTGTGAGGAATTACATTGATTGAAAATGTGGCACCGCGCACCTCATTGACAGTGAGACTGGTACCGTCGATACAGATAGATCCCTTGGCTGCAATGTATTTCGCCAGTTCAGCAGGGGCATCGAAGTCAAGTCTTATACTTTGGCCATCTGCTTTCGAGTTGGCAAGCATACCAACACCGTCGACGTGTCCACTTACTATATGACCTCCAAAGCGACTGCTGGCCAACATCGCTTTTTCAAGATTCACTTCAGACCCGATCTGCAGTAAGCCGAGCGTAGTGCAGCTCAATGTTTCATTGGACACATCCGCGCTAAAACTATCAGCACCTAATTCAATCACCGTCAGACAACAGCCATTTACAGCTATACTGTCGCCAATCTGTACATCTGTCAGATCGAGTTTTCCCGCCACGACAGCCAATCGCCATTGTGACTGGATCTGTTGCAGGCTTTTTACTGAGCCCAGTGCTTGAATAATTCCGGTAAACACGATTTCTACCTACAAAAGTTCATCCATCTTCCGAGTCAATTGGAATCAAAGTCACTCGAATATCGGTCCCCAGTTTGCACAAGTCTTTTATTTCAAAACGAATGCTTTCAGAGATAGATTGCAATCCAGAAATGTTCAGCAAGCCTTTAGCATCATTACCTAATAATCTCGGCGCAATGTATATAATCAATTCATCCACTAGTCCCGATTCAATGAACGCGCCACTGAGAGTTGAACCAGCTTCGACCAATACTTCATTACAAGCAAAATCGGAGGCCAAGGATTCTAGCACAGAACGCAAGTTTACTCTCTGTGGGCTGTCCTTGGCTTTGAGTATTTCCACATTTCTAGCCAGGCTTTTCTCGGTTTCGAACTCAGCTGTAGTGTAAATTTTCACAAATCCATTTCCAGCCAAAATCTTTGCGCTGCCAGGTGTGCGCAATTTGCTGTCCAGTATTACCCGCAAAGGCTGTTGCGCCAGGCTTAGTCGGTTATTTTCCAACGCTTCATCACTTAATTCCAGCTCGTCGATTCTCACATTCATCGATGGATCGTCCAGCAATACCGTCTCGATGCCAGTAATAATTGCACTGCTACTCGCCCTTAGTTTTTGCACATCCGATCTGGCAGCGGATCCGGTTATCCATTTACTTTCACCATTGGCGAGCGCCGTACGACCATCGAGACTCATCGCCAACTTGCAACGCACGAAGGGAATGCCAGCTTCTCGACGCTTAAAATAGCCTCTATTAATTGCCCGTGCAGCATCTTCGAAATCTACCAAGTGGAAGACTTGGATTCCAGCAGATTCGAGTAAATCTACGCCTTTACCTGACACCGATGGATTAGGGTCAACGGCTGCAACGACTACATTTTTAATTTCCGCCGCGATGAGCGCCTCGACGCATGGCCCGGTTCGTCCCCTGTGAGCACAGGGTTCGAGACTGACAAATGCCGTGGCATCACTCGCTCGGTCATCCGCTACTTGCAACGCCATCGCTTCGGCATGTGGCTGGCCTGCGGCGACGTGCCAGCCTTCTCCGACTATGGTCTTTTCTTTAACGATGACACAGCCAACGCGCGGATTGGGGGTGGCAGTTATTACATTACACGCCAACTCCAGTGCCCGCTTCATATAAACCGGCCAGTCAATAACGGCCGTTTCAAGCTGATTGTTGCAAAGAGATTTCATTTGTCTTATCTGCTAATTGTTTTAGCGCAGAACAAGCCCTCCTTTTAGTGTTGCCATTTGTCTAACGACAACACTCAGAAGTACTTATATCCTGACCTCACCAGATAATATACTGGACTTACTTGGAATTGTCTTGGGAGAGACGATCGATTTCCTGACGAAATTCATCCAAATCTTTGAAGCTGCGGTAGACGGAAGCAAATCTGACAAAGGCCACTTCGTCCAGCTCTCGCAGTTCCTTCATCACTTGTTCACCGACATCACGAGATTGAATTTCACGTTCACCGGTAGAACGTAGTGTGGCTTTAATTCGATTGATCGCTTCTTCTACTTTTTCAATGCTGACCGGTCGTTTCTCTAACGCCTTAGTAAAACCAGCCAACAACTTGTCTTCGTTAAAAGGTTCCCGAACTCCGCTTTGCTTGATAATTCGGGGCATTACTAATTCAGCAGATTCGTAAGTAGTAAATCTCTCTTCGCAGGTTATACATTCACGACGTCTGCGAACATGGTTCCCCTCGGATACTAACCTGGAATCGATTACCTTAGTGTCGAAAGCACCACAAAATGGACAATGCATAAAATACCTATCGTTCTGTTTTAAAATCTAAACATACACTGGAAACCTGGCACAGAGATCGAGTACCTTGTGTTTGATCTCCGTGATTATCGCCTCATTCTCAAGATCATCGAGTATATCGCACATCCATGCGGTCAGCTCGCTGCTCTGGGCTTCTTTAAACCCCCTGGTAGTGATGGCGGGGGACCCGATGCGCAGGCCACTGGTAACAAAAGGCGGTTTCGGGTCGTTGGGCACGGCATTCTTGTTCACCGTAATGTTTGCTCGACCCAAGGCTGCATCTGCATCCTTGCCGGTGATGTCTTGCTTGATCAGGCTCAGCAAGAATAAATGATCGTCGGTCCCATTGGACACAACATCGAATCCACGATCGATAAATACTTGAGCCATGGTTCTTGCATTTTGCAATACTTGCCGCTGATAGGCATTAAATTCTTCGCTCATGGCTTCCTTAAAGCAGACTGCCTTGGCCGCTATCACATGCATCAGAGGCCCACCCTGACTCTCTGGAAACACGGAGAAATTAAGCTTCTTCTCCAGCTCGGGATTGGCGCGCGCCAGAATTATTCCGCCTCTGGGCCCGCGTAAGGTTTTATGCGTTGTCGACGTGGTGACGTCGGCGATATTAACCGGACTTGGATACTCGCCGGCGGCGATCAGTCCGGCCACATGCGCCATATCGACTACAAAGTAGGCATCGATGCTATCGGCAATTTCCCGAAATTTCTGCCAATCGATTACCCTCGAATAGGCCGAAAATCCTGCCATGATCATCTTCGGCTTGTGTTCCTGCGTCAGCGCGTTGACCTGGTCGTAGTCGATCTCGCCGGTAGCGCTGTTCAAGCCATACTGCACAGCGTTGTATATGCGTCCTGAAAAATTGACGCTGGCACCATGGGTTAGATGACCACCATCTGCCAGGCTCATGCCCAGCACCGTATCCCCCGGCTTCAGCAAGGCCATATAGACTGCCGCATTAGCCTGAGACCCCGAATGTGGCTGCACATTGGCGTAATCGGCATTGAAAAGTTGCTTGACCCGTGCAATCGCGAGCTCTTCAATCACATCGACGTGTTCGCAACCACCGTAGTAGCGTTTGCCCGGATAGCCTTCGGCGTATTTGTTGGTAAGAACCGAGCCCTGCGCCTCCATAACCAGTGGACTGGTATAGTTCTCAGACGCAATTAATTCGATATGTTGTTCTTGCCGAGTTGCTTCCGCTTCGATAGCCGCGCTAATTTCTGGATCAAACTCCGATAGGCTGGTATCGCTTGTATCCATCTGCTGCTCCGGGTATTGGGTGCTGGGATTTTCGAAGGCGCTATTCTACATGATGACTGCTAATTGAGCATCAACATTCTTGGTACGGCGACCCGCTTCCAGCCACAAAGAATTTGTTGACTGTGCCATAATACTGCTCTGTTTTTTGGCATTAGCAGGATCCTTAAAGATGGCCCAATTTGT
>JADFOC010000316.1 GCA_022563075.1 Pseudomonadota bacterium | reverse complement strand
CTCAGAGAGGGCTGCCCGCACGAAATTTATTGTACTGATATGGTCTATGAGGACTTAACCACGGGATTTCCGCTATTCACCATGCTGAAACACTGGAACGGAGGCATCAATCGTCATGCTATACCCTTGGACGGTGCGAGCTTCCAGATCGAGGGTATCGATGGACTGAGTTTCACCGCGATTCCGGTGACCGGCAAGGCGCCGCCTTACTCACCACATCGCCATGATGCCCATGTCGGCGACAATATTGGCGTGAAGGTGACCGATGCCGCTACCGGCAAGAGCCTTTTTTATGCGCCTGGCTTAGGCCAGCTCACCGATCAAACCAGAGCGCTCATGGGCGAAGTGGATTGCCTGCTGGTGGATGGTACCTTCTGGCAGGAAGATGAGATGGAGATCGTTGGTGTCGGTGACAAGACGGCAGCAGACATGGGCCACCTGCCACAATCGGGACCCGGCGGCATGATCGAAGTTTTGCAGCCGATGGACAAACCTCGTAAAATCTTAATTCATATTAACAATACCAATCCCATTCTGGATGAAGATTCGGCGCAGCGGAAGATTTTGGCTGACGCAGGAATTGAAGTCTCGTTCGATGGCATGGATGTCGAACTGTAATTTGATGACGATGAGCGTGTGATACAGAACATGACCGATTTTGATATCGAAACCACAGCATTCAAACTGAACCCTCAGTATCAATTTCAATGGGAAGAAGCGCAGCAATGTCATGTGCTGCTTTACCCTGAAGGCTTAATCAAAATGAGTGTTAGCGCCGCAGAGATCATTCAGCGTTGCCAACAAACAGCAACCTTAGACGGACTCATTAACGAACTCAATCAGGCGTTTCCTGACGCCGAAGGCCTGGCTGAAGACGTGAGAGAATTTTTACAAGATGCCCAACGACAAGCATGGATCGTCGCCGCAAACGACTAACGGCAATCCAGAAAACCCTTATATCCCGATGTGGCTGCTGGCCGAGCTCACCTATGCTTGCCCGGTACAATGCCCCTATTGCTCGAACCCACTGGCACTGTCCGCCTCTCGGAAGAATGAACTGAGCACGCAGGAATGGATCACGGTGCTGCGCCAGGCCCGCAAACTCGGCGCCGTGCAATTAGGCTTCTCCGGTGGCGAACCGCTGGTTCGTACCGACCTGGAGGAGCTGATCACCGAAGCAAGATCCCTGGGCTTCTACTGTAATTTAATTACTTCATCGATTGGGCTGACCAGCGAAAAGATCGCTATCTTCAAACAAGCCGGACTGGGACATATTCAAATTAGCTTTCAAGGCAGCAATCGCGAGTCCAACAAATTGTTTGGTGGCACCGACAGTTTTGAGCACAAGGTGGCCATGACTAAAGAGGTGATACGTCAAGATCTCGCACTGGGACTTAATTTCGTGTTGCACCGTCACAATCTTCATCAGGTGGGCGAGTTTCTGGCCATGGCGGAGTCCGTCGGTGCGGAATTTGTCGAACTCGCCAATTGTCAGTACTACGGTTGGGCGTTGCACAACCGGGAACATTTATTACCAAGCCAGGAGCAGTTAGTCGAAGCCGAGCGAGTGACCAACGAGTTTCGTGATCAACATCAGGGAAAAATGGAAGTCTTCTTTGTAGCGCCAGATTATTACGATAACAGGCCGAAGAAATGCAGCAATGGATGGGGCACAACCTTCATCACGGTGACGCCAGAAGGAGATGTCTTGCCCTGTCAATCCGCCAAGGTCATTCCCGATCTCGAGTTTCCCAACGTGCGTGATTACGATTTGAAAACCATCTGGCAGACATCAAAGTTATTCACCGGCTTCCGCGGCACCGACTGGATGATCGAGCCTTGTAAAAGTTGTCCGGAGAAAGAAATCGACCTGGGCGGCTGCCGTTGCCAGGCCTTTCTGCTCACCGGTAATGCCCTGAATGCCGACCCTGTCTGTGATTTGTCGCCTTTTCACCACAAGGTGACCGAAGCTACCGAGGCGGCGCAGAGCGCCCCTGAGGTGGTCGAAAGTAAGGCACTGCTGTTCCGCAATACCGCAAACGCCAAGACGCTAAGCGCTGATCAATAGAATAACGCGACTTAAGTTACTGCTACATCGAGACCAAAATGACTGCAGCCTGGACACGGGAAGAGTTTGAGAAGAAGTTGCGAGACAAGGGTCGCCTCTACCATATTCATCATCCCTACCAGATCGCCATGAATACCGGCAACAGCAGCAAGCAGCAGATACAAGGCTGGGTGGCCAATCGATTCTATTACCAGGTGACTATTCCTATCAAAGACGCCGCCATCATCGCCAACTGCAGCGATCGAGATGTACGTCGACAGTGGGTGCAGCGCATCTTGGACCACGATGGTGTCACCGGAGATGAGGGTGGTATCGAAGCCTGGCTGCGCCTCGGCGAAGCGGTGGGTATGACCCGTGAAGAAATAGAATCATTCCAACATGTGTTGCCGGGCGTTCGTTTCGCCTGTGATGCCTACCTGAATTTCGCCCGCCGGGCCAGCTGGCAGGAAGCGGCCTGCTCATCATTGACTGAGTTATTTGCGCCGGAAATTCATCAAAAACGGTTGGATACCTGGCCACAACACTATCCATGGATAGACATCGATGGTTATCAGTACTTCAGAACTCGTTTGTCCGAGGCGCGACGCGATGTTCAACACGGATTGGATATAACCTTGGATCATTTCAAGACGCGGGAACAACAGGACAAAGCCTTAGAAATACTCCAATTCAAGCTCGATATTCTTTGGTCCATGTTGGATGCCATGCAATTGGCCTATGTCCATCAGGAACCGCCTTTTCACAGTTGTAAGCAAGACTAAGCCATGATCTTTGCTTCAATATTCACGACCTTTTGCTCTCTCGTCCCAGGTGTCTGCCGGCTGATTCCACTAGTCACCGACTAGCGAAGATAACATCAGCGGCAACTTAAATGGGAAGTCCGGTGATCTTGCCCACTAGCTAAGAGCAGTAGTGAGTGACAGGAAAATCCGGCGCTGCCCCC
Source organism: Pseudomonadota bacterium (assembly GCA_022563075.1). Classification (GTDB taxonomy): domain Bacteria; phylum Pseudomonadota; class Gammaproteobacteria; order Pseudomonadales; family Pseudohongiellaceae; genus UBA9145. The sequence continues at coordinate 1,008 of JADFOC010000316.1, read as the reverse complement.
GCAACGGTGATCAATGTGTCAGCATGGAACATTGTCAGAGAGATACCGGCCCGTGACAGAACCACCAATACACGTAGGTATTGGGTCACGATGCAGCGGAGGGTTCATCGGTGGTCGGATCTGTTGCTTTTCGGCACTATTCCAACTGCTTTCAGTCTCTCCCTCATGAAATTCAATTTCATCGAGGATTTACTAATGAAACAATTCAAGTTCTTTGGCAGTTTCGAGGGCTTTAAGTATTGGCTTAAAAACCGTCATGCAATTACCATGGTTTGAATGGAGGGCAAAATGCGCATCGTTACCTTGCTCCCCAGTGCCACAGAAATTGTTTGTGCATTGGGCCTGCAGGAAAATCTGGTAGGGGTAAGTCATGAGTGTGACTATCCATCGGGGGTGCAGAGCCTGCCTAAAGTCACCAGGACCATCATCCCGGAGAATTTGAATAGTCGGCAAATCGATGACAGAGTTCGTGAACATCTGTCGGTGGAAGCCGCGCTTTATTCCCTCGATATGGAGGTATTGGAACGCCTCGAACCAGATCTCATCGTGACCCAGGCACTCTGTGAGGTCTGTGCTGTGGCTGCGGATGAGGTAAACCAGGCGGCCTGCAAATTACCGGGAAATCCAGCGGTGGTGAATCTGGAACCGATGTCGTTGCAAGACGTTCTCGATACGATCGAATCCCTCGCCCCACTCACTAACAGGAAGGAATTTGGCATCGATGTGTTGCGCGGCCTCAACGCCCGTGTTGCCTGCGTGGTGGAAACTACCGGCCGTATCCCGGCCCAGCAGAAACCACGGGTCGGGTTTCTTGAATGGATTGACCCACTGTTCAATGCCGGGCATTGGACGCCCGAGTTAATCGCTATGGCCGGTGGCATCGATTGCCTGGGAAATCCAAACCAACCCTCGGTGACGATTACTCCTGCAAAACTGATTGCAGCCAACCCGTCGGTCTTGTTTGTTGCCCTGTGTGGATTTGCAATGGAGCGGACCAGGCAGGATCTG
>JADFOC010000315.1 GCA_022563075.1 Pseudomonadota bacterium | reverse complement strand
CAGGATTACCACCCGGATTCATTCCATCCAATAAGCCGCCAGGGGTCGAAATACCATCGGTGGTGCAGGACGTCGCCAGAGTAAAACCATTACACACCACCCCACTATTCACGATGGTGGTTTGATTGCCGGAAAAGTGTACTGCCACATAGACCGTGGTGCCATCATTGCTCACCGCCAGGGCACGGGGCGTATCGGCAAACAGTTCGACGATCTGTAGCGGCACGCCGCCCACTGCCTGACCGAGATCGCCGGTATCGAATACCCACACATCGGCCCTCGGGATTGAGGCCTGGGTCAGTTGGCTGCTACCGGCACCGGGCACGCCGGCGATGCTTGCATGATCGCGATGTTGGCCGCGATGCGCCGTCGCGATAAATAGTCTCGGCGCTAGTGGGCCCGCGCCATCCGGATCGGCAATCACCAGATCCCGGGGCTCATCGCCTACTAATAAAGTCATACTCACATGCGGCCGCGGCGTTAGCTTGACGACACTGACGCTGTCGGAAAGATGATTGGCGACAAACAGTGTGTCGGCATCCAGCACCGCAATGGCTACCGGTTCCAGACCAACCGGTACCGAGCCAAGACTGATTAGGGAGTCGCTGCTAACGTCGACTAGTTCCAGTCGATTATCAGGAATATTGGTGATGAAGAGTGTATTGCCATCTATGGACAGGGCCACCGGACGCACCGGTCCGCTCTCGAAGGCAATGAAGGAAGACTGTGCCAGGGCCAGGTTCGCGCTTAGCGCTAAGCAGCTATAAGCGAGAAATATTTGGAACCTGAAGATAGGTGTCGTGTTGGACTTTATTGTTTTCAAGATGCTACTAACTTTACGGCTGGATGCCTTAGAGCATAAAAGCCATTGCACGCAATGTCCATGATTTCAGTGGCTATCGATTGAATTTATTGAATCGTTTAAGCCACAGCTAAGGAAATTCAATCTGTGTTCTGTTTGTTCCTCTCTCTTCATACCAAATTATGTACAAAAAGGTCGTAAACAATCTGACCAAGATTTATCGCCTCGTCTTGCCACGTGATTACTATTCGTAACGCAGCGCCTCAATCGGATTAGAGTGAGAGGTCTTCCAGGATTGGACAGCCATAGTGACGAACGCGATGGACATGCAAAAGACTGTGGCTAGCACAAAGATCAGATAATTGATTTCTGTATGGTAGGCGAATCCCAGTAACCACCGATTGATAATCCAGTAGGAGATCACAGAGGCTATAAGCGATGCTGTAATAACCACCATGAATACGCTTCGAAACAGCATGAGTATGACTTGAATGGCGGACGCGCCAAGCACTTTCCTAATGCCTATTTCCTTGGATCGCTGTTCCGTGGTAAACGCCGTCAGTCCCAACAGACCCAAACTGGAGATAAACACACACAGACCTGCAAAAATTCCCACCAGCGTCATCTGCCGGTTTTCAGCATTGTACAAATCATTCATTTGAGCATCTAAAAATTGAAATTCAAACGGATGCTCTGAATCGAATTCCTGCCACACAGCACGCACATGCTCGATCGTTTCATCTATCTCTTCACCAGAAATATTGAGTGTCAGATAGGCAGCCGAGCCGGCCTCGGGGTCATAGAGAATAGCCAGTGGCTCCATCTCTCTACTTAAATTGTGAAAGTTAAAATCATTCATAACACCGACGACTGTCAAACCAAAAACTTGTTTGCCGATGGCATCGTCCCAACCCATGTAACTGACTGCCGTCTCATTCACAATCAGTGCGCCTCCGTTGTCGGTAGGAATTGCGGAATTGAAATTTCGACCGCCGGTGATTTCTATTCCCATCACGTCCAGATAGTCTTCCCCAACTTGGTAGTAATTAAATACGCGTGTCTCAAGGGCACCTTGGTTATTTTCAACTTGCCCTGAATTGATTCCGAAACCACCGCCGGGCAAGCTGCTGCTAGTGGTAAGTCCTAAGATCTGCGGATTCTGCAGTAAGCGGTTCTTTACTACCGGCAGTTGTTCAAACACATCGTTATTCCTAACCCTAAGTACAATCTTGTTCTCTTTATCAAATCCCAATGACTTGCTGTAAAAATATTGAATCTGTGAAAACATTAATAAGGTACAGGCAATGACTCCAATTGAGATAACAAACTGAATCAACACCAGACCGTGCCTCACGAACGATTTGTTGCTGTTAGTCTTTTGCAGTCCTGCGGATACGTTACCCGGTAATATTGAAGACAGAAAAAATGCTGGATATAATCCCGACAGCACGCCCAGTAATAACGCACCACCAACAAGTGAAAATAGAGTTGCAGGTGCCAACAACTGTTGGTTTGTGATTGTCATCCTTAACAAATTATTGATGGGACTCCATGCAATCGCCAGTTCTGACAATAACAATGCCAGTGGCAAAGCAAGTACAACGAAAAACAAGGACTCGCCTAGAAACTGCATAACCAGCTGCTGGCGAGAAGAGCCCAACACTTTACGCATAGAGACTTCTTTGGTTCTTCTTGCTGCGCGTGCCGTTGCTAAATTAATATAATTGATACTGGCCACCAGCAGCAAAAAAATTCCGATTGCCATTAGTGAATAGACAAATGTTTTATTTCCTTTTGGATAGTCACCTATGGTGGTGGAGTGCAGGTGTATATCGGCTAATGGTTCCAAATAATAGTCATGCACCGTACTTGCAGAAAAAATAGGCGCCATATAGCGTTGCCAGAAAGCATCGGATATCGCTTTAAATTCCTCGATGTCATAGTCATCAGGCATTACCAGATAATTATAGGTAGATGTACCGCCAAGAGAATTTTGTGCGCCCTCGGAGGCTAGATCTGACAGCGCATAGGGACTGAGCCGGTTAAAGGACAGCAAGGCGTCATAGCGAAAGTGGCTGTTTTCCGGGAGATCTTTGTATACCAGTGTCACCCGGTAGCTGGACGTATCTGTGGTAAGTATTTTCCCCATAGGATCGGCATTGCCAAAATAGGCCTGGGCAAACGAGTCACTGATCGCAATCGAGAGCGGATCCACCAGCGCGGTGTCTGGGTCACCCGCAATGATTTCATGGCTAAACTCAGCGAAAACATTCTGGTCGGCGAACATGACGGAATCCTGATACAGCGCCAGATCAGCATGGCGCATCAGTGTGGTCTGCAATCTTTGAAAGCGCACAAAACCCTGCACTTCTGGATGATCCCTTTGCAACAAGGGCCCCAGTAATTGCGGAGTCAGGGCAAAGTCTTCGATGAACCCATTGGTATTCAACAGATTAACCACCCGAAAGATCCGCTGGTGATTCACGTTGTGCTGGTCGTAGCTGAACTCATTTTTAAGATACAGACCCAGAATCAAACAACAGGCAATCGCTACCGCCAGACCCAGGATATTGATGAATGCGTAATATCTGTCCCGAGACAGGTTACGGAAAGCGGTGCGGAAATAACTTTTGAACATGGAATCTTAACTCTGCCTGGTTATCGAAGTTCGGCCTTTCACTACTTAATAGATAGCAAGTATCGCACCAATAGACAATTCCCTATGAATCGGGTTCCTAGCCCGGATTATGTCTCTTACTTCGCTATGTTGTTCGGAAATGAAACAATATTCTGTATCAAACTGAAACGGCCAATATCACCAAAGCGAGATCCAGCTGTTGCTTTGACCGCATAGCTCGACATGAACAGGGCCTTTAGTTAGCATCGAGCCACTACTTGAGTATTTAATACAGATGCACCAAGGCTAATGGAGCGTGGTGTCCAGGGGGTTACTATGAATCGCCGATCTTTTCTCTCAGCAACTCTCGCCAGCGCAGCGGCACTGCCACTACTGGCACAGAGTCAAACAGAACTTTCACCCTATGTGCCTCGCGACTGGTCAGGAAACAATCCTCTGCGATATCCAGACCCGGACATAATCGCCTTAGATTCTCGGTTCCGGCCCTACATCCTCTTCAATACGCCCATTCGGCGCCACTATGTGGGAACCCTCTGGGCTGAGGGGCCGGCATGGAATGGAGTCGGGCGCTATCTGGTGT
>JADFOC010000314.1 GCA_022563075.1 Pseudomonadota bacterium | reverse complement strand
GAGATGCAATATGACCTGATCTCCCACGATCCCGGCACTTACTCGGCGGATTATACCCGGCGCATCATCTTCGAGTATTCCGAGGACAAGATTTATGAATATGCCTGCCATGAAGGCAATTACGGCATGATGAACATCCTTTCTGGTCACCGTGCCGAAGAGGCCCGGATTCTCGCCGGGCAATAAAACCTTTGTTTGGATAATGGCTGGTTTATTGTTGTCCAATTCAGTCGAGGTCTAACCCAGGATCCTGTTTATCGGTACTGGCGCATTACTGGCGTAATAGTGGCCGCCTCGTTTCGTAGACAATCGCAAGCACCTTCATCACAGTGGATCGACTCACAGTGAACTGAGGGTATGGACATGGAAATGCAGGTTAATTCGCAGTTGATTAAATCAGAACGAGAGCAGCGAGCCTGGAGCCAGGAGCATCTCGCTCGGGTGGCTGGTTTGGGACATCGAACCGTGCAACGCATCGAGAGTACCGGCATCGCCTCCTTCGAATCTGTCATGGCACTGGCCTGCGCGCTCGAAGTAAACACCGCCGATCTAAATGCCGAAAGCAGCAATTCGTCATCAAATCCCGCTGTGGCGGCACCCTCTATCAAACTGGAGTTGCCCGTAAGACTACTGTTAGCAATCGCCTCAGGCATACTGGTCCCTCTGTTGATCGCTATGTACCCTCCCGGATCGGGCTCTTCCGACACGGGGGGGATGATGTATGCAGAGGTGCTACGAAATCTGTTCTGCGGGGCCTTATTTGGCGCGACGGTCTTGTGTCCCTATCTACCACGAGACGGCAGATTATTCCGCAGATCAATCGGCCTCACCTTAGCCAGCGCTGTCAGTTTTCAAAGTGCCTACATGGCGGCGATACAGTTATTGGATTTTGGCGAATTACTCGCTTTTTTAGTTGCAAGTTCGGTGGGAGTGGCCATCCTTGTCTTTGCAGTGCGGTTTGTCGTTCCTCTAAAGTTAAAAAATTCGATTTGGCTGCCAATCATCGGCGCCAGCCTCATTGGCGGAACCGCTATTTTTATTGGTCTGTGGAAGCTAAGTGACTTCGAGTTTGCGACGATTACTACAATCAGTGGCTTCTGTGTCTGGCACTGTCTCCTTAGCCTGGTGTTTTATTTCGGCAGGCCGGTCGACGAGGCAGGCAATCGCCCGGGGTCGATCTTATTAGATTTCCTGGTGTGGACGGCGCGGAAGTTTAAGGCACTGGACGCACAAATGGGTGCAGTCAAACTGCCATATAAGCAAATCTTGTTTGAATAATTGCAGATCATTTGTTGCCTAAACGCGCTGTTGCTAGATGAAGTGTTACTTGCTAAGCCCATTCGCCAGTGGGTCTTAACTGTCCCGTTTCCGCGCGCTTCCTGATTGCAGCCTATCCAGAACTGATGGCTAAGGTATTGGGCATCGTCGCCCGTACACTTTCCACTTAAATAATAATCCTGCCATCTTCGATTGACGAGAAAGTAAGCAGCTCGGCAGCGCAGCCGTTCATTACTTCCCACCTCAGTTGTATCGGCGACTATTTCGATAGCACGCTGCAAAGGCGTGGGAAAGGCATCACTGTTAAAGTCGTGTGGTAGCGGACGATATTTGCGCTCAGCATGGAAATACACAGCTAGCATTGCGTTACCCAGATTATTGGCCAACAGGCTCTCCTCGATGGTGTGCCTAGCACGTCAATGCACTGTTTATGCAAAGAATAAGCGATGGTGAAAATTTCAGAATAGGTAGAATATGTTACCGTCCTTCTACGTTTAGTTAAATCCTTCAGCAAATGACTTTCTTTAGCTCTTTCCATGCAAGGTTAATCCATGGTGTGAAGTGTTCTTTTTCTGCAATGAGCAGCTCTGATAGTTCGCTTTTAGCTACCCATTTCCAATCCGCGATCTCGTTCGGATTTGCTGAGATCTCATCTTCTGTGTGCCCGGTGAACACAGAGCAGAGTTCATGTTCGGTACCTATGTCTCCATAGTTGGCGATATACTGAAATTGGAAATGTTTAGTGAGTTCTGTTGCTCTAATACCCAGTTCTTCAAGAAGTCTTCGCCGTGCAGCATCATATTCCTCCTCGCCGTAACGCGGGTGGCTGCAGCAGCTATTGGACCAGTACATGGGCCAGAGCAATTTATCTTCGCTTCTTTTTTGTAGCAACACTTCTGACTCGGAATTAATAATGAATACTGAAAAAGCGCGGTGTAGCACACCACTGCCCATGTGACATTGTAGTTTTTCCTTGGATCCGATTTCCTGTCCGCTCTCATCAACCAGGATCAAAAGATCGTCGTCAAATGACACTTGTGTATTCATAACAAGGCTTCCCTGATCGAACTAAAATTGATTTTCCTAAAAAATCGCATTACAACGATAAATAAGGTAACAACAATTTCTGGCGGAGGGTTGAATTCTGTATTATTACAATCAATTGGTGAATATCTACGCTGGGGAATAAGCACAACTAGGCCAAGGTGATTACGTGACAGCATGAACGCATAGGAAGGAAAATCGGCCCATGAAGCATGCTCCTAATCCTTTTTCCTTTGCGCTGGGAAATCAAGTGCTAGAAGCATGACGTTGTAATCTTCCACTTATTGTTTTTGCAGTTGTCTATTTTCAAAAATAGATTACTAGTCAGGTTGGACCAAGATATTTCTTGTTGAATCCGATTGTTCCCCAAAGACAGGCTCACTGCATAGAGAATACCGGTATCAACCGCTATTTTTCTTGACCTTCTCGAGACTCGATGTTGAATTTTTGGTCTCGTTTATTTATTTCAAGCACTACGAAGACATCTATAAGAGCAATGGCCTCAGGGGGCGTAAAATGATAATCGTAAATGAGCCCTTTGTAGATTCCGGCAGCAAGTTTTACCTCCATAACCTTGGCTTTTAGTCCAATACGGACAACTCCGAGGTTGTTTGGATCGAGAGTTAAATAGGCTGTCGGGCTAGATTTTTCCTCATCATTCCTTTCTGCTTCGGGGGGATATCAATTGCTTTCCAGAGACGGCCGCCCAGTGTTTTTACCTCAGTTATTATCTCTGGTTTTTGTACAGAGCACCAGCCGATACCGGAATTCCAATATTTCCGGTTACTTTCGATGAAGATTATGACGATGATGAATTCAGTTATGACCTGACAGGAGTGATTAATTTCAACGACTCGGTGAATGGATATATCAGTTACTCCCACGGGTACAAAGTTGGCGGGTTCAATTTAGATGCGACGGCGGCTATTGCGGGCGCAAATCCGAGTTTCAAATCTGAATCGATAGACTCCTGGGAAATAGGGCTCAAATCTGATTTATTCAATCGCTTACTACGAGCTAATATTGCGGTTTGGACCTATGACATTGAGAATTATCAGGTCCTGGATTTTACCGGGATTCAATTACGGACTTTCAATGTGCCCAAGGCAAAAAGTGATGGAGTTGAAATAGAACTCTTAGCTTCTCCGATGGACGGATTGGAACTGAGTGCAGCCTATACCTATGCGGACACGCGATATCCCTCAGACTGTGATGGCAATGACCCCAATGCACCTCCTCAGATAAGTTCACTGTGTGGATCTGACCTCATCAATTCACCTAAAAACTCTTTTACTTTCGGCGTGAGTTACGACGGATATTTAGGTAGCAATCTCAGATATTTCCTGGGGAGTTATGCGCGTTGGGAAGATGACCGTCGAACCAGTGTTCAACCTCTACCGGAGCTGGAAATCCAGGATGCAAATTCCAAGATTAACTTACGAGCAGGAATTGGTAGTGTATCGGGATCGTGGATGCTTGAATTATGGGGCAACAATGTAACTGACGAACAAACCAAAAACCTGCTAGCCAGTACGCCCCTTCGGCTCGGTAGTAGCGCGGTATGGCTGGAAGCGCCGCGTACTTACGGCATTACCTTACGTACCCGATTTTAGCTTAATAATGCTGTTTGGTATGGATGCTCCCCTGGATCTAACAACTATTGGGCGCTCATTTAGTCGCGCATCCGCCAGATTTCACC
>JADFOC010000012.1 GCA_022563075.1 Pseudomonadota bacterium | reverse complement strand
GCGAGGCAGTGGAGCCTCCGGAACTGGAAACAAGGGCTGCGATCCTGATTAGCAAAGCCGCCTTGTGTAACGTGGAACTGCCCAACGAAGCCGCGCTGTTTATCGCCCAGCGACTAAGATCAAATGTCAGAGAATTGGAAGGCGCGTTGAAACGAGTCATTGCGCATGCCACTTTCACCGGCGAACAGATTACTCTGGATCTTATCAAAGAGGCCCTGCGCGATCTTTTTGCGCTGCAGGATAAACTGGTCACCATCGACAACATTCAAAGATCGGTTGCTGAGTATTACAAGATAAAGATGGCGGATATGTTATCCAAGCGCCGTAATCGTTCTGTGGCAAGGCCTCGGCAGGTGGCGATGAGTCTCTCCAAGGAACTCACTAATCATAGTCTCCCCGAAATAGGCGATGCATTTGGGGGCCGTGATCACACCACGGTGATGCACGCGTGCAAGCAAGTGAACAAACTTCGTCATACCTCCATAGATATTCAGGAAGATTACAAAAACCTGCTTCGGTCACTCTCCTGCTAGGCGGTAAGCCATTGAAATATAAGAGGAATAACACTAATAATGCATTTTGTGATATCGCGTGAAGCCTTATTGAAACCGCTGCAACTGGTGAGCGGTGTGGTGGAGCGAAGACAAACACTGCCGGTGCTGTCCAATGTATTACTGGAGCTGAAGGACAGTGAGCTATCACTTACCGGGACTGACCTTGAAGTTGAGTTGGTGGGACGAGTCAAGGTGGATCAAGCCCATAAACCGGGAGAGATAACCGTTCCTGCGCGAAAATTACTGGATATTTGCAAATCCCTGGGAGATGACGCGCCGATCGAAGTGTCTTTGGCTGACACGAAACTGACGCTTCGCTCGGGACGAAGTCGGTTTACACTTACTACCCTGCCGGCCACCGAATTTCCTGCCGTCGAAGAAGAACCCGATACGTTTTCCCTGACCATGGCGCAGTCCAAGTTGCGAGAATTGCTGGCCAACACCAGCTTCGCCATGGCGCAACAGGACGTGCGTTATTACCTCAATGGCATGCTGTTTGAAGTTGCGCCGGATTACCTGAGGGTAGTGGCAACCGATGGTCATCGATTGGCCATGCAAACACTGAGCATGAGCAATTCTATCGATGAGGTACAAAAACTCATTCTGCCAAGAAAAGGAATAATGGAATTAGCAAGATTACTGAACGATGATGCAGGCGACGTCACACTGACGTTTTGCCAAAACCACATGCGAGCGAAGGTGCCGGCGTATACCTTTACTTCTAAGCTGGTTGATGGGAAGTTTCCCGATTACAACCGGGTATTGCCGAAGGGCGGCGATAAAGTTGTAACCGGGTACCGCGAGGAGCTGCGGCAAGCTTTTGCCAGGGCATCAATTCTATCTAATGAGAAATACCGCGGCGTCAGGGTAATGCTGTCCAGCGGCGAACTGAAAATATTGGCGAATAATCCTGAGCAGGAAGAGGCGGAAGAGGTGGTTGCAGTCGACTACGAAGGCGAGCCATTGGAAATAGGCTTTAATGTCTCCTATCTGATTGACGTGCTGTCCACCGTTAGCAGCGAGAAAGCGCGTATTACGGCTTCAGACCCTAAGGGAAGTGCGCTATTGGAAGCAGAAGAAGGCAGTGATGCGCTCTATGTCGTAGCGCCGATGCGGCTATAATACCGCGAGTACCCGTGGCTTAGTGGGCCTGATACATGAGCGAAATAGTTAGGCTTAGCATATCTTCAATTCGAAACATCAAAACCGCGGACCTAGAGCCATCCCCATCGGCGAATTTACTTTGGGGGAAAAATGGCAGTGGGAAAACCAGTGTGCTTGAATCGATTCATTTATTGTCGACCGGGCGCTCATTTCGCAGTAGCAAAGTGGATCCACTCATTAGCCATGATGAGAATGAAGCCGTCATTTTTGCCAAACTGGCAGATGGTCATCAGATTGGTCTTAGTAAATCACGCCGCCAGCAGCATAAACTGAAGCTGCAGGGCGAAAATCAAAAAAAGTGGGAAAATGTAGCCAGGGAACTGCCAGTTCAGGTCCTGGACTCCAGCGCATTTCTGCTTCTAGAGGGCGGCCCAAAACCTCGTCGGAAGTTTCTTGATTGGGGAGTGTTCCACGTGGAACCTGCTTTTTTATCCAATTGGCGAAAATCCAGAAAATGCATAGCGAACCGAAACCTACTGTTAAGACAAAAACACATCGATTACGCGCAGCTTGCCGCATGGGATATGGAGTTGAGCCAGGCAGGGATAGCGGTAGATTTGGCAAGAAGTTCCTATTTCGATCAATTTTTGCCTCTCTTTAATGAAGTTTATCAAGCGCTCAATGGCAGTCTTGCTGGGAAGCTTACTCTAAGCTATGAGCGAGGTTGGGATAAGGGGAAAGAATTGGCGGCGGTATTGTCTGAAAACCAGCAAATCGATGCTAAATATGGGGCAACGCAGAACGGCCCTCATCGAGCCGACATCAGCGTCAATATTGGCAAGAACAAGGCTGTCGAAATCCTGTCCCGCGGTCAGCAAAAAATACTGGTGAGCGCCATGAAGATCGCCCAGGGAGATTTGCTGTCGCGGGCACTAAATCGGCATTGTATTTATTTGGTGGATGATTTACCGGCTGAATTGGACAATGAAAACCGTGCTGCTGTGTTCAACCAATTGCTCCGCCTTGGGGGTCAATTGTTCATTACCTGTGTGGAGCTTGATGCCATGGAAAAGTGCCTAATAAATGCGCCTCAAATGACCAAGTTCCACGTGGAACATGGTACAATAAAAGCTTAAATTTCAATTATTTAATCCAATAAAGGGGGCAAGCGAAGTCCCCGGTAAAACCAGCCGAATTCCTGGAGTGTTTGTATGGCCGAAGATTCCCAATCTGACTACAATTCCGAAAGTATCAAGGTTCTAAAAGGCCTTGATGCGGTGCGAAAAAGGCCTGGTATGTTCATCGGAGACACCGATGACGGCACTGGCCTGCATCACATGGTATTTGAGCTGGTGGACAATTCGATCGACGAAGCGCTCGCTGGTTTTTGTGACGAAATACACGTGACAATCCACGTTGGAGAAACCATTACGGTTTTAGATAACGGGCGCGGGATTCCGACTGAAATGCATGAAGAAGGTGTCTCGGCTGCCGAAGTCATCATGACCGTCCTCCATGCAGGGGGAAAATTTGATGATAATAGCTACAAAGTGTCTGGCGGTCTGCATGGGGTGGGAGTATCCGTGGTCAACGCGCTCTCGGAAGAGCTCAAATTGACCATTCGCCGCGATGGCAAGGTGCATGAACAATATTATGTCCACGGGGTGCCGCAGGCCCCACTCGGCGTAGTGGGTGAAACCAGCCGTACTGGGACGGAATGCTACTTCAAACCGTCCGACCTGACATTTACCAGCATAGAGTTCCACTACGATATTTTGGCTAAAAAGTTGCGTGAGTTAGCGTTTCTTAACGCCGGGGTCTCGATTAGACTGACAGATGAACGCACAGGCAAGGAAGATCTGTACAAGTACCAAGGCGGCCTCAAGGCCTTCATTGATTATCTCAACAAAAACAAATCAACGGTTAACAAACTATTCTATTTTATTGCAGAGCGGCGCGAAGACGGTATTACCGTTGAAGTAGCGCTGCAGTGGAATGATTCCTACCAAGAGAACATTTTCCCGTACACCAACAATATCCCCCAAAGAGATGGCGGAACTCACCTGGCAGGTTTTCGCGGCGCTTTGACTCGAGTGCTGAAAAGCTATATTGACAAAGAGTTGGCAAATAAAAAGGGGAAAGAGGTTACCACAAGCGGAGATGATGCCAGAGAAGGTCTTACGGCGATCATCTCGGTAAAAGTTCCAGACCCCAAATTTTCATCTCAGACCAAGGATAAACTGGTGTCTTCAGAGATTAAGGGGATTGTGGAACAGGAGGTGGGTTCGCATTTTAGCGACTACCTCATGGAAAATCCCCAGGACGCCAAGCTAATCGTCAACAAAATGATCGATGCGGCCCGAGCCAGAGAGGCTGCACGTAAAGCCAGGGAGATGACCCGCCGCAAAGGCGCGCTCGATATAGCTGGACTACCTGGTAAGCTGGCTGATTGCCAGGAGAAGGACCCCGCTTTATCGGAGATTTACATTGTGGAGGGCGATTCCGCAGGGGGCTCGGCGAAACAGGGCCGTAACCGTAAAAACCAGGCAATATTGCCGTTAAAAGGCAAAATTCTCAACGTCGAGAAAGCCAGATTTGACAAGATGTTAAGTTCTGTAGAAATTGGGACACTAATCAAAGCCTTGGGTTGTGGCATTGGTAGCGAAGAGTTCTCGCCGGATAAATTGCGTTATCACAGCATTATCATCATGACGGACGCCGATGTAGATGGATCCCATATTCGAACGTTGTTGTTGACGTTCTTTTTCCGTCAAATGCGGGAGCTGCTTGAGCGGGGTCACATCTTCATTGCGCAACCGCCGCTGTACAAAATTCGTAAGGGCAAGCAGGAGAAGTACCTTAAAGACGACGTTGAGCTGGCCAATTACCAAACTCAAATGGCGCTGGAAGGTGCCAGCCTGCATGTAAACGCAGATGCTCCGGGTATCTCGGGCGAATCCCTGGAAACACTGGTCAACAAGTACAATAGTACCTATTCGATTATTAACCGCCTGGCTCGGCTTTACCCAACAGATATCTTGGACGCCATGGTATTTACGCGCCCATTAACCGAAGATGACCTCAAATCAGCAGAAAAAGTCGATCTTTGGGTAGAAGAACTGCGCGTAAAATTGCAAAAGCATCACCCTGAAATAAGTGCTAGCTATACACTGAATGTGGGAGAAGATTTGGAGCGGCATCTATTTTTGCCAGAAGCCACACTTAATCATCATGGCTTGGAAAAAGCCTTCAGCTTTAGCAGGGATTTTTTCCACTCGGGAGAATACCGCGCGATAGCGGAGCTGGGGGAAACCCTGGAAGGTCTGATTGAACCGGGAGCTTTTGTTAAGAGAGGTGAACGCAGCCATGAGGTTGACAGCTTTGCAGAAGCGATAGAGTGGTTAACCAATGACGCCATGAAGGGCCATTACCTGCAGAGGTACAAAGGGTTGGGGGAAATGAATCCAGATCAATTATGGGATACTACGATGAACCCAGAGACCCGCCGAATGCTGCAGGTAACAATCGATGATGCAATTGGTGCGGATCAGTTATTTACTACATTAATGGGTGATCAGGTGGAACCCCGGCGAGAATTTATAGAAAAAAACGCGCTTGCAGCAGAGAACCTCGATATCTAGACACTAACTCAATACAACCATTTCTTGCCGAATCCAATTTTCGACCTCATCGGTCAATTGGCTAGCGCTGCGGTTCTTCGGCGAAAGTTTTTTACCAATAACAACTGTGATAATACCGGGCCGTTTAACGAACTCTCGGGGAGGCCAAAAATAGCCAGCATTATGAGCAATAGGAACAATAGGTACATTGGCAGCCACTGCGAGTTTTGCGCCTCCACGAGAAAATCGCTTAATAGTACCTGATCTTGAACGGGTTCCCTCTGGAAAAATGATGACTGAATGGCCCTGTCTTAACCGATCAACCCCCTGAGTTAATAATGACTTGACGGCTTCCCGAGGTTTGTCACGGTCTATAGCAATAGGATTCTGTAAACGCAATGCCCAACCCCAAATAGGAATGCGCATTAATTCTCGTTTAAGAATAGGCGATACCGGAAACACGAGCTTATAAATCAGTATGGTTTCCCAGGTACTCTGGTGATTCGACAGAATGACAACCGGCTCGTCAGGTATATTATCGAGGCCCCTAATTTTGTAGCGAACACCGCAACAGAGCCTTAGCCAAGTTAATATGAAAGCGCACCACGTGGTGACAAACAAATATCTGCCACGGTCTCGAAGTAATGGGGAAAACACGATAAAGCCTAAAGACATGAGCAGGGTGACAAGGAAATAGCCAAGATAAAAAAGCGCAGAGCGCAGGAAAAGTAGCGTGCTGTTAAGCATTTTCGTTAGCCAGTAATTGGCGAACAGCCTCTGCTAAATCCGCGAATACTGGAACACTATCCAGGCCTTCACATTTGAGGACTTTTTCTGTTTCAATACCGTTACCAGTTTTCACCAGCACAGGGTTACAGTCAAAACGCAGTGCTGCCTGGATGTCCCTGTAACTGTCCCCGACAAAATAGGAACCCGCCAGGGAACAAGCAAATTCCTGTTCAATCTGGCGTAATAGTCCTACGCCAGGTTTACGACACTGGCAACGATCTTCGGGAATATGTGGGCAATAGAAAATTCCATCTATCATGCCGCCGGCTTCTTCTACCATAGAACAAAGATTATGATGAATCTGAGCTAGTGCATATTCATCAAATAATTTCCTGCCTAGACCGGATTGATTGGTGGCAATCACGACGCTATATCCCGTATTACTTAGAGACGCAATAGCATCTATACTGCCATCAATGGGAAGCCATTCATCGACAGACTTGATATAGGTTTTGGAATCTTGATTAATTACGCCGTCTCTATCAAGTACTACTAGTTTCATGATGTCTCGTTGAATTACTTCGAATACAACTAATTATTGTGTAAATATGAGATGTCCGCTACCTGTAAAAACAAGCTGCGAAGTCGTTGCAGTAGCGCAATCCGATTACTTCGCAGTGAAAGATCATCACACATGACCAACACGTTATCGAAGAAATCATCTACACTATCTTTCAATTCTGCCAATTGCTCCAGGCCGTCCTTGTAAAGACCATTTTCAAATAAAGGCGCCACGTCCATTATTTTACTACTCAAGACATTAAAGAGTTCTTTCTCTGCAGGTTCTTGCAATAAGGCCTGATCAATATCCACATCGGTTGTCTTATTGTCAAGTTTGGATAAGAGATTTGACACTCTCTTATTAGCGACGGCCAGCGCTTCTGACTGTGGTAATTTACTAAAATGATGTACCGCAAGAATCCTTTGATGAAAATCGAGTGGCCGCTGTGGTTTAAGCGCAATGACTGACTGGAAAACATCGCTAGAGATACTTTCATCGAGATACCAAGCTCGAAATCTCTCGAGCAGAAAATCGAACACATCGGTTCTAGTCTTCGGGCTAATCTTAAGTTTTTCAAAGCCGGAGATCGATTGGTCGATACAATCCAGAATGTTCAGGTCCAATTCCCGTTCTACCAAAATTCTCAGAATTCCAATACCGCAGCGGCGCAGCGCGAAAGGATCTTTTGACCCAGTGGGGGGCTGGCCAATTGCAAATAAACCCACGATGGAATCCAATTTATCTGCAATGGCAAGAACGCTGCCGGTAGTTGATGTCGGCAGGGCGCCACCGGAGTACCTTGGCATATACTGCTCATTGAGTGCTATCGCGACTTCTTCTGGCTCGCCGTCATTCAGCGCATAGTAGTAACCCATCAATCCCTGTAGGTCAGCGAACTCACCAACCATATCGGTCACCAGGTCGCACTTCGACAGCTGAGCGGCGCGTTCACAGAACTTCACGTTCGCTTCTAATTTAACGGCGATCGCACGCGCCAGTTTGGAAACGCGCTGTGACTTGTCAAAAACCGTTCCCAGCTTTTCCTGAAACACAATATTCTTGAGTTGATCCAATCGATCGACTAACGGGCGCCTTTTATCGGCTTCGTAGAAGAAGCGCGCATCGGCCAATCTGGGCCGGATGACGCGTTCATTGCCCTCTATGACCTGCTTGGGATCCTTGCTTCGAATATTGCTCACGGTAATAAACCGGGGCAATAAATTTGAACTTTCGTCTACCAGATAGAAACATTTCTGATGAGATTTCATGGTCAGTATCAGCGCTTCGGGCGGTATGTCGAGAAAACTCTTTTCAAATTTCCCAGTCAAAGCGACCGGATACTCGACCAGGCCGGTTACTTCGTCCAACAGATCTTCATCGACGACAGTAGTCGCACCGATCAATTCGCCTTCTTCAACAACGAGTTTTCGAATCATCTGTTTACGTTTATCGAAGTCTGCAATCACACTGCCCGGATCTTCAAGCAATGTTTCATAATCGCTCGCATGTTCGAGTTGAATCTTTTCGTTATAGTGGAATCGATGTCCGAAAGTAAACGTACTAGCGTGGACACCCAACAGGGTTGCGGATAGCCCTTCACCGCCAAATAGAAGGACGATCCAATGAACCGGACGCACGAATTCATCGCGAGAGCTTCCCCAACGCATTCTTTTAGGAATAGGCAACTGAGCGAGTACATCGTTAACAATATCCGGTAATAGTGACTGCGCTGTCTTGCCGTCTTCGGTGGTTGAGAATGACATTTTCTCAACACCATCTCTTTTGGCGGTGGCTAATGCTGACACCTCTACCCCGCACGACTTGGCAAACCCAAGCGCTGCTGGTGTTGGATTTCCTTTTGCATCGAAGGCTGCAGATACGGCCGGGCCAAATTTTACAAGTTGAGTGTCAGCTTGTTTCTCGATCAAATCGGAAACTATCAGCGCCAGTCTGCGGGGTGTCGCATAACGACGAATCGCAGAGAAAGTCAGATGATGCTGTGCCAAGGCATTACTGAACCCAGTCTCGAATGAACTGGACAATAGGCTAAGTGCTTTGGGCGGCAATTCTTCAGTGCCTATCTCGACCAAAAAATCTCGTGTTGCCATGGGCACTAATTTTCCAGGTATTGCTGACGTAATTCATCAGAAGCGAGAGGGAAACCAAGCTGCTTACGACTCTCAAAATATGCTTCCGCTACCAGTCGAGCCAATGCACGAACGCGCAAGATGAAACGCTGTCTCTCTGTCACCGATATTGCTTTTCTGGCGTCGAGCAAGTTGAAATAGTGCGATGTTTTCAAAACTTGCTCATAGGCCGGTAGTGGCAGATTCTTGTCAATGAGATCCTGGCATTGTTGTTCACAATCATCAAAATGTTTAAACAACATGTCAGTCGACGCGTGCTCAAAATTAAATGCAGACATTTCAACTTCATTCTGCTTAAACACATCCCCGTAGGTGATGACACCATTGGAGCCCTCGGCCCAAACGATGTCATAAATGCTATCTACGTCTTGCAAATACATAGCAATGCGTTCTATGCCATAGGTGATTTCACCACTCACGGGATGACACTCAAGGCCCCCAATTTGTTGGAAATAAGTAAACTGGGTTATTTCCATGCCATTCAACCAGACTTCCCATCCCAGTCCCCACGCACCCAGTGTCGGAGATTCCCAATTGTCTTCCACAAAGCGGATATCATGCACGGACATATCAATGCCCAAGCTTTCCAACGATGCAAGATAGATGGCCTGGATCTCCTTAGGCGATGGCTTGAGAATGACTTGGAATTGATAATAGTGTTGCAGGCGATTTGGGTTTTCACCATAACGTCCATCTGCTGGTCGCCGACAAGGTTGTACATAGGCCGCATTCCAACTTTCCGGGCCGATAGCACGAAGGAACGTTGCTGGATGGAAGGTGCCGGCACCCACTTCCATATCCAAGGGTTGCAAAATGACACAGCCCTGTTCTGCCCAGAATTGTTGTAAGGCCAAAATAAGACCCTGAAATGTGCTCAGGTCATTTGTTTTGTTCACGGTGATGCCGAATTGGGTAGAAGATCAAAGGGCTGCAATTATCCTCGATTATTCAGAACTAATCTATAGCGAGCCAGGGCCAGCGTGACCACCGTAATTCAGCAACTGATTGTTTCCAGCGCAGAATTGTGATTCCATTTCGGTGCATTAGAGAAAAACCCTGTTTGTGCATACAGCGAGACGTCGTCATTCAGACCCTAAAATATCTTTTTCTAAAAACCTTTTTGACTATTTGTATGTGGCTGCCACTAAGCTGGTTACATGCATTAGGCGCCGCATGTGGATATTGCTTAGTACTTATTCCTAATAGAGCACGAGATACCACCCGTAAAAACCTGCGCGCCTGTTTTCCTCAAAAGAGTGATGACGAAATCTCATTACTGACCAGGAAGAGCCTCCAAAATACAGCTTGTACAGCATTTGAAATGGGCAAGGCTTGGTTGCTGCCGGTAAATAAAACGCGCTCACTGGTGACCCAGACAGAGGGGATAGAGCTTTTTCAGCAAGCGCTAAAGTCAGGGGAGGGGGTAATATTGTTAGCACCCCATTTAAGCAACTTCGAGATTTTTGGGATCTATATCGCCAAAGATATCGAATCCACATTCCTCTACCAACCGCCCAAGATACCGGCATTAGATAGCCTGCTGCAAAGAACCAGGTCCAGGGGAGGAATCAAGCTCGCGCCGACCAATCGCAAAGGAGTTGCACAACTATTGACTGCGCTGAAAAACGGTGAATTAGTGGGTGTATTACCGGACCAGGTTCCAACAGACGAAGGTGGGATATATGCGCCTTTTTTCGGAGAACAGGCGCTAACCATGACGCTGGTAAGCAAACTTGTGCGCAGGAAAAAGGTCAGGGTTTTTTGTGGGTATGCGGAGAGACTGCCAAAGGCACGTGGATTCAAGGTAATTGTAATCGAAGCAGATCAGGCCATTTACAGCGAAGACTTGGAAACATCGGTTGCGGGCCTCAATAAAACTATTGAGCAATGCGTAGAACGCGCACTGACTCAGTACCAGTGGGAATATAAACGCTTTCGACGCCAGCCAGGGGGCAAGCAATTTTATCAAGATGCTCTCTAAGGGACCCCAACGCTATCGTTTCCAGAACATCGGCGTGAATAAAACCAATAGTGTAAAAACTTCCAACCTGCCTAACAGCATCGCAAAACAGAGTATCCATTTCGCGGTGACCGATAAGTCTCCATAGGTTTCAGCCACACTGCCCAGACCAGGCCCAAGATTATTCAGACAGGCCCCGACGGCGCTAAAAGCGGTGACGATGTCTAATCCCGTCGCTAATAAGGCGAGATGCATCACCATGAATACCATCACGTAGACCGCAAAAAACCCCCATACCGATTCAATTACGCGATCGGGTACCGGGTTAGAACCAAGTTTTATCAGGATGACTGCCTTCGGGTGAACCAGACGCTGTACTTCCCTATATCCCTGTTTAAAGATCAGCAGTATGCGGATTACCTTCATCCCCCCACCGGTAGAACCTGCGCAGGCTCCAATTATTGCCGCATACAGCAGCATTAAGGGTAGAAACGTGGGCCACGAGCTAAATTCGGCGGTGGTAAAACCGGTGGTCGTCGCCATAGAAATTACCTGGAACAGGCCTTTGATTACGGATTCAAAGACCCCGGAATAGGTATTGGTAAAATAGAGAACCAGTACCGTAACAACCGACAGAGTACCTAGAATAAAGGCATAGAATAAAAACTCTGGATCCACCAGATAGTGCTTGCCATCGCGGCGTTGCCAGGCGGTAAAGTGTAGCGCAAAGTTGATTCCAGCAATAAACATAAAGACGATGGCCACTAATTCTATGGCTGAATTATCGAAGTAGCCCAAACTCAGGTCGTGGGTTGAGAATCCGCCGATAGCCACAGTGGTAAAACTGTGGCTGATGGCATCGAAGGCATTCATCCCGGCCACCCAATAGGCGACGGCGCAGGCAATCGTGAGAGTCAGGTAAATATACCAAAGTGCCTTTGCCGTTTCCGCAAGTCGGGGGACCAGTTTATTGTCTTTCACTGGGCCGGGGCTTTCAGCACGATACAGTTGCATGCCACCAATACCAAGCATCGGCAGGAGTGCCATCGCCAGAACAATTATGCCCATGCCTCCCAGCCACTGCAGTTCTTGTCGGTAAAACAGAATCGACTTGGGCAGATCATCGAGCCCTGTAATAACCGTGGCGCCGGTAGTAGTTAATCCCGAAAGCGCCTCGAAGACCGCATCAGTAATCGATAATTCAAGCGCCGGGGATAGCAGCAATGGCAAGCAGGCAGCGGTTCCCAGCACCGCCCAAAACAAGGTGACTACCAGGAAACCATCGCGGATGCTGAGCTCTTTTCGCGTCCGAGCCGTGGCCAGCCATAACAGAAATCCGGCTATGAAGATGAGCAGGAAAGAGGTTAAAAACACCCAGGCCATGCCATCTGCATAGATAAGAGCAACAACGAGCGAAGGAATATTGCCCAGCGCACTGAACAGCATGAGCAATATGCCTAGAATCTTAACTATGATTGAGACATGCATTGGGTATTAGAAAAAACTGAAACCGACTTGGAACAAGCGTTCAACTTCGGGAATTCTTTTTCGATCCACCAGGAACAGAATGACGTGATCGTCGGACTCAATGACGACGTCATTATGGGCAATTATTACTTCGTCATTTCTGACGATGGCGCCGATAGTGGTTCCCTCGGGCAGATCGACGTCTTCGATTGCACGTCCTACGACCCTTGATGAAGCTTGATCGCCGTGGGCGATTGCCTCCATGGCTTCGGCTGCACCGCGACGCAGAGAATGTACTTTCACCACATCGCCTCGGCGCACATGGGTAAGCAAACTGCCGATGGTGGCTTGTTGCGGAGAGATGGCGATATCGATTTCTCCACCCTGCACCAAATCCACATAGGCAGGATTATTGATTATCGCCATCACTTTTTTAGCACCCAGCCGCTTCGCTAATAGAGATGACATAATGTTGGCTTCATCATCATTGGTTAATGCAATAAAGACATCGGTATCTTCGATGTTTTCTTCCAACAAGAGATCCTGATCTGAGGACTCACCGTTCAGCACGATGGCCTTGTTTAAATGCTCCGACAGATAAGCACAGCGTTCTGGATTTTTTTCGATGATCTTTACCTGGTAACGTTGTTCCACATTCTCGGCCAGGCGTTGTCCGATGTTCCCACCGCCGGCAATCATTATTCGTTTATAGGGTCGGTCCATACGCCGAAGCTCGCTCATACAGGCGCGGATATTGTTTTGCGCCGCCAAGAAAAACACTTCGTCATCCGCTTCTATTACGGTGGAGCCCTCCGGGATGATAGGCCTGTCTTTGCGGAATATAGCCGCCACATGAGCCTCAGCAGCAGGCATGTGTTGGCGCAAAAACCGGATTTCTTGCCCCACCAGGGGCCCCCCGTAGTAAGCCTTGACCGCAACCAATTGCACTTTCCCATCGGCAAAGTCTAAAACCTGCAGGGACCCGGGTAAGTCGATGAGTCGGCCAATGTAGTTAGAAACAATTAGCTCGGGGCTGATGACAACATCAACCGCTATCCCGAGCTTGCCAAATAACTTATCGCTGACGAGATAGGAAGAAGAACCAATGCGACAAATCTTTTTGGGGGTCTGGAATAGAGAATAAGCGACACGGCACGCCACCATGTTGATTTCATCGACTTCTGTTACAGCAATGATCATTTCGGCATCTTCACCCCCGGCTCTTTCCAGAACATCGGGATGCGAGGCGTAGCCGGTAACGGTGTTAATATCGATGTGGTTTTTTAATTCACGTAGTTTCTCAGGGTCGTCATCGACAACGGTGATGTCATTGGCTTCATTTGCCAAGGTTTCGGCGAGCGAACTACCAACCTGATTAGCGCCGAGAATAATTATTTGCATGCGAGCCTGTCTCTTTCCGGCACTACCAAGGAAGTGCCTAGTCTTTTCTTAGCAACGAATAGAAGAAACCGTCGGGACCATTACTTGTACCAGGCAGGAGCTGTCTTCCATAGTGACATTCTACTCCCCAATCGGCCGCAATGCGTTGATGTTTAGCGTTATCAACGGTATCGAGGAACGCAGCGATGATCTCTTCATTCTCCTGTCGAAGAATCGAGCACGTGGTATACAACAGTAAGCCACCGGGTTTAAGACAGGGCCACAACGATTGCAGCAAAGCGTGCTGAGCGGCCATTTGACGTTTGATGTCTTTAGGTCGGCGCAGCAGCTTGATGTCTGGATGTCTTCGTATTATGCCGGTGGCTGAACAGGGGGCGTCTAACAGAATCCGGTGGAACGGCTGGCCGTCCCACCATCGATCGGTATCAGCCGCGTCGACCGCCTTCAAAGTGGCGCGCAGATGCAACCGGTCTAGATTATCATCTATCTTGCTAAGTCTGGAGGAATCCAAGTCTAACGCGACCAATTCAGTGAGTGAATGCTCACTTTCCAGCATGTGGCAAGTCTTTCCCCCAGGGGCAGCACAGGCATCTAACACACGCAGATTCGGCTCTAGCTCCAACAGGCCAGGAACCAGCTGGGAGGCCTCGTCCTGCACACTTACCCAGCCTTCGTTGAAACCAGGAATCGTTGTAACCGCCGCAGGTTGGTCAAGATAAACGGCACTTTCGGCAAGATCACCAGCAATCGCTTCGATCGATGCTTTCGCTAAAACCACCAAGATCTCTTCCCTGGATTTTTCACACCGATTGACACGCAGGGTCATCGGTGGCCGCAGATTATTGTTGCTAAAAATCTGCGGTGCCTGTTGTGGCCATTGCTTCTCAATTTCGGCGATCAGCCATCTAGGGTGGGAGTAGAGAATCGATGTGGCGTCGCTATCTAACACTTGCTCTATTTCATTTCGGCTTCTGAGATAGTTTCGAAGCACGCCATTTACCAATGACTTGCCCCAAGTCTTACCGAGGCTGTTAGCGGCCGATACCGATTCATCGATTACCGCATAGTCGGGTATAGACAGTTCACGAAGTTGGTAGAGGCCAACGACAAGCAAGCATTTGAGATCTATGTCCTTCGTCTTGAGTGGTTTGGCGAGTAATTGAGAGAGGATGAAATCTAGTAAATGAAACCAGCGACAACATCCATAACAAGTTTCTTGCAACAGCGAGTAATCCGGCAAATCCTGGTATTTGTTCAGTTGAGTAGTCAATGAGCCACGACCCAAGACAAGTTCGGCTAAGACGCCGGCGGCGATCGCTCGACTATTGGGGGTATTCATTTATCTGTGTTTGCTTTTGACTGGGGTTTGTTCCGATGACACCAGCTTGCCCGGCTCGAACAATAATGGCCGTGAATTAATGACATCTCGCACTCCCATCGGTGTTTTTCCTGGCAATTGAACTATTTCAACACGCAGCAATGATTCCACGCAGGCCACGGAAAAGCT
>JADFOC010000313.1 GCA_022563075.1 Pseudomonadota bacterium | reverse complement strand
GAATCGGGGATCGGAATCTCAGATTCTGACTCGTTGGGCACCAAAACTGTGCAGAATCATTGGACTGTGTGCTGGATTCACGCCTGTGGGTGAATCTCCCAAGGCTTGGGAAAAATTCCCGTTTTAGCGTAATAACACCCTTGGATTATGCAAAGGGCGTTCCCATAGGCTTCACTAAAAGGTAATGGGGGTACACTTTACTGCTGCCAGTCAGCTGGAGAAGTTTTAGCTAAACTTTTGCGTATTAACTACAAGTTGATTCGCTATGGCTTGGATGGTGACTTTAACAGACCAGAACTCATATTCCCGAATCATGTTGGTACGGGCAATTGAGCCCGTTTTTTAAGCTGTAGATGGTATTGATAGTAAGGATTTTTACCCTAACAGGAGCAGTAGAATATTCGCTGATTAATTTGAATGGCTAATAATTTCCACATGCTAGGTTTCTCCAACATACACAGGCTGGCAACAAAAATGTTGCGTCTGGACAAGCTCTCTATTCGACAAAAAATCCTGCTAATATCGAAGGCAGGGTGCATCGGTTTAGTTATTAACCTGATGTTCTATACCTGGACGTCGGTGAACAACAACAACGTCCTGACTTCGATTCAAGAAGAATACTATCCAGCTCTGGAAGATATTGACAGTGCTATTAGCATGGTCGATATCCTCGAGCCTGCTATGCAGCTGGCCATCGAAAACATCGACGCCTTAGATGGGGCAACTCAATACGTTTTAATAATCGAAGAACTCTTGGCGGCCGTGGTTGAGACCAGTCCAGCTCAAGAAGAAGCAGTCGAAACTCTGCAGGAACAGCTTTACGACTATGTGGCTACCGCCACTTCACTAATCAATCGCGTCAATTCTCAACCCGACCTAGATATAGAGGACGAAATATTTGAGCTCGAAGATGAAATGTTCGAAGTGGTGATTGCCTTTGCAGATTATCGTACGGTGAATTACGATATTTTCATAGCGGCAATCGATCAGGCTCAAACGACGACACTACTTGCAATGTGGATTACGATCGTTGTCGCTTCGATAACGATTGCCGTTATTAGTATTGTTGGCGTGGTAATTTCTAACTTAATGAGAGACAACTTAAGCAGTCTTGCCGCTTTTGCCGATCGAGTGGCTCAGGGTGACCTGGAATCAAAAATAGATCTAAAATCTAAAGATGAAATCGGACAGTTATCCGATACCCTCACCGAAATGCAGAGCGATCTGAGACACC
Organism: Pseudomonadota bacterium; assembly: GCA_022563075.1. GTDB lineage: Bacteria > Pseudomonadota > Gammaproteobacteria > Pseudomonadales > Pseudohongiellaceae > UBA9145. The sequence continues at coordinate 2,808 of JADFOC010000313.1, read as the reverse complement.
GAATAGAGGTAGAAAGGCAGAAGGCGGAAGAGACGGAAATGGCTGTCAATGAGACAGTACGCGTATTTTCGGCGCTCGCCTCCGGCGATCTTAACCAGACCGTGGAGCAGGAGTACGAAGGCGCCTTCGCCGTGTTGAAGAATGATGCAAACGCAACAGTATCCAAACTCTCTCAAGTGATTGAACAGGACATTCAGTCGATTGTGCAGGCTGCATTAAAGGGTGATCTGAGTCAGCGCATCGATCTTAAAGGTAAAGAGGGATTCTTCAATACCTTAAGTACTGGCGTCAACGATCTGGTGGAAGTGGCAGAAAGGATAGTCAGCGACACCGGCAGACTATTGGAAGGAATGGCCGGTGGTGATCTCACCGTGAGGATCGATGCAGATTATCAAGGTCAATTTGGTAAACTGAAAGACGATGCTAATGCTACAACCGAAAAATTGACGGATGTGGTAGGTCAAATTCGTCTGGGCACACAGGCTGTGGAAGAAGCTTCGCAGAAAATCTCACAGGGTAATCGAGATCTTGCACGTCGATCAGAGGCGCAGGCGAGTAATCTTGAAGAAACTGCCGCTACTATGGAACAGATGACGAGTACTGTAAGGTCTACTGCAGAAAACGCTCGAAGTGCTAACGAATTGACCTCGAATGCTTGTGCGCAGACTGAAGCCGGCGCGGAAGTGGCACGTCGTGCAATCGAGGCGATGGCGGCGGTGAGTGAGTCCAGCAATAAAATATCAGACATAATCAACGTCATCGACGGTATCGCACTGCAAACCAATCTGCTCGCCCTGAACGCAGCCGTGGAAGCGGCCCGTGCAGGCGAGGAAGGTCGCGGCTTCGCTGTGGTTGCCTCAGAGGTTCGAGGTCTTGCTGGACGCAGTGCCGATGCGGCCAGAGAAATCAAAGAGCTGATCGAAGACAGTATCGAAAGGGTACAGGAAAGTACTAAGCTGGTTAATGAATCTGGTCAAACATTGGATGAGATTGAGCAATCAATGCAAAAGGTAGCACAGATAGTATCCGAGATATCCGATGCGACTCACGAGCAGGCTGAAGGCATTGATCAGGTCAACAGAGCCATCACGGAAATTGATAGTGTAAACCAAAAGAATTCAGTGGTGGTGGATGAAACCGCTACCATCAGTGAAGCAATGCGCGAACAGGCGTGGAAGCTCACCTCTCTAGTGGAATTCTTTAATACTGGAGACGGGTAGAATTAAGATTCGGTTAACTATGCAGGCATGCATAATAATTCAAATCCGCAAGTCAGCTGCTGCCAGCCAATCACGGTAACTGATTCCGATTGAATTCTATGCTTGCTGGTGTGCTCACTTAAACTCGAAAGCAACCGGTCGTAGGTGCTAGTTGCAACCATATTCCGGTAGCGAATCTTATTCGTCCTTCTATCGCGTTCGGTTAGCGCAGCCTTCTACCAGGTCACCCAAACAATTAGGTTCGGTGCGGCAGTGCCAGCCTATTTCTATTTTAATTGAAATACTCTCGGGCAGATTTGATCTGCCAGTCTTGCTGAACTCCGAGGTAGAACTTTGCGTGATCGCAATGGATCAACCACAAGATCAAATGGCTTCATGCTTGCTGCTGCGAAGAGAGTGATTGGATAGTCAAAAGTCTCGATGACAGGAAATATAAATTGGACAGATTTCCAATCTGCCTATCAATCTTGACTAATCAATTGAGAAGCTAAACTGCAAGGAGAAACCCACGCGAGATACAATCCAGCATGCTACTATCGGCAGATAAAGAACCAAGTGGATGCAGAATAACCACGAGAGCGCCCTGATGGCAGCACGTCGACAAACCATTAAATCCCCGCAGTTGTTTCTGCTGGCCGCCGCGGTGGGTGCCATTGTCATGCTGATTTTTCAGCTAGCAACTACCGAAACAACGGCAACGGATATTCCAGGTCCTTCCGACCCGCGCATGGTGGAGGCAGCCTCCGAGTCTGACATGGTGATGTTGCAAACCTTGCTGGAGCAAGGCATTGATGTCGACTCTGCTTACGGTGATGGTGCGCGTGCTCTGCATTGGGCAGTGCATTGGGATGATTCGGCGATGGCATCGCGATTGATAGAAGCAGGTGCTGACATCAATGTAGTCAATGATCTCGGCGTGACACCGCTGTGGCTTGCTGCAGAAAATGGCAGCGAAGCCATGACCCGGCGCTTGCTGGATGCGGGTGCTGAAACTAATGTGGTGCTGCCATCGGGTGAGACGCAGCTGATGATGGCCGCACGCAGCGGTAACCCATCCGTCGTGTATTTATTATTGGATCACGGTGCCAATGTAAACGCGGTGGAGCACTCCCAACATCAGACGGCGTTGATGTGGGCCGTGGCGCAACAAAATCCCGCGGCAGTAGCAGCGCTTCTGGAAAGAGGTGCGGACATTAATGCCCGTTCGAGTACCTGGCTTGAAATAGCTCAACCTGCAGGAGCGAGGCCGGCACAGCGAGATGCTCTCTATGAAATTGTGCAAGGTGGCTACACCGCTTTTCTGTTCGCCGCTCAGCAAGGCAATGTCGAAGTAGCCAATCTATTATTGCAGGCTGGGGTCGATGTCAATGATAAAGCGCCGAATGGAACTACCGCACTGGTAGTCGCGGCGCACAGTGGCAACTCAGAACTCGCGCAATTTTTGCTCGATTGGGGAGCCGATCCTAATCGGAAAGACGCAGGCTATTCGGCGTTGCATGTGGCGATTCCGCATCAGGATTTGGCGCTGGTGGATGCGTTAATAGCTCATGGTGCCAACGTCAATGAGGTGGTTATAAGTCCCACGCCG
>JADFOC010000011.1 GCA_022563075.1 Pseudomonadota bacterium | reverse complement strand
CCAACGTAGAAGGGATCGATGCGCCAGAAGTGGGTTTGATTGTCAAATGGAACCCCGATGCGGGTCCTGTGGATAGTGATGTTACCACCGGTGAATTTCAGGACGAGCTTGCGCGAAACTGGAACAATGCAGTGCGCTTTCGCCTACCGGACAAAGACGTCTTTGCAATCGATACCACGAGCCTGCAGGAGACAGCCGTTCACACTGGTGTGGGTACCACCCTGTTTAATATGGTGGTCAATCCTGTCAGCGGCGCACTTTACATCAGCAACACCGATGCCAATAATGCGCAGCGCTTCGAAGGGCCTGGAATATTTGGCGGTAGCACGGTGCAGGGGCACCTCGCGAAATCACAGATTACCGTAATCAGTCAGCCTGAAGTGACCGGCAGCGATGTTGATGCACGACATCTGAATAAACACATCGACTATTCCCTGCTGCCAGCCACCGAGGATGTGCGTGATAGAAGCCTGGCGACGCCGCTGGAAATGGTGGTCAGCCCGGATGGCAATACTCTCTATGTGGCAGGCTTCGGGTCGAGTGCGATTGGGTATTTCGATACTAACGAACTGGAACAGAATACCTTCACGCCAAACGCCGAGGCGCGCATCGATGTTAGTGGCGGTGGGCCAGCTGGACTCGCGATCAACCAGGATGGCAGCAGGCTCTATGCCTTAACCAGATTCGATAATGGTGTTAGCGCAATCGACACGCTAAGTAAAACTGAAGTATCACATATCACCTTGTATAACCCTGAGCCTTCCTCAATCATAATTGGCAGAGAATTTCTATACGATGCCAGAACAACTTCCAGTAATGGAGAAACCTCTTGTGCCAGTTGTCACATATTTGGTGACACAGATCATCTGGCCTGGGACTTGGGCGACCCGGACGATGTGGTTAAATTCGACCCGATACCAACACTGCTTGGTCAGTTTGCCAACATCGGCTCGGGATCGAACGGTGGTGCCGACGTCGAAGAATTTCATCCGATGAAAGGGCCGATGACGACACAGACGCTTAGGGGACTGTCCAACTCGGGCGCCATGCATTGGCGAGGCGATCGCTCGAATGGCGCCCTCGGCATGGATGCCACCGATGAGGATTTGTCATTTCGTAATTTTATAGTGGCTTTCTCAGGACTGGTAGGTCGCGAAGAAAATATCGACGAGGTCAGCATGCAGGCCTTCAGCGATTTTCAACTGCAGGTTTTCCTGCCTCCCAACCCAAACAGGATGTTGGATAACAGCTTGAGATCGGCGGAGCAGCGAGGAGCGGACTTTTTCGATGGCCCCAGACTCTCGGATGGCCTGCCAAATAACAGTACCAGCGAAAACCTGTTAGATCGCACCGGTTTTACCTGCGAGGGCTGCCATGAGCTTGACCGCGCCCAAGGTTTTTTTGGTACCGGCACCAATCAGAGTTTTGAAGGCGGCTCGCAAATCATAAAGGTGCCACATCTTAGAAATCTATACACCAAGATAGGCATGTTTGGCATGCCGCAGTCGCCTGGTATTACTACCACGGACAATAGTTTCTTGGGCGATCAGATTCGAGGCTACGGATTTACTCATGATGGATCCATAGACAGTCTATTAAGATTCCTCAGCCTCAGTCTATTTCAATCCGGTGTTCTCAGTGATGACGTCGGTTTTACCGATTCGAGCCAACACCATGACATGGAAGAATTCCTGTTGGTGTTTGACACAGATCTGGCACCGATAGTCGGACAACAAGTCACTTACTCGGCTGTTAACGAGGATTTTGCCGCAGACAGAGTGGCTCTGCTGATGCAGCGCGCCAGTACCAGCTTTGTGTCCAAGAGTCTGGGAGGAGTCGTGGTTGAGGCCGACCTGATCGCCAAGGCTACAGTGGATGGCATTGCACGGGGCTGGTTCTATCAGGGAGGCAATTCGTTTATTAGCGATCAGAATGAAGTCTATTCCCTCGACGAATTGCAATGCCTGAGCCAAACAGATGGTCCGGTGACGTTTACGGCGGTGCCGCCAGGCTCTGGATCACGCATTGGCATCGATCGTGATGAAGACTCGGTGCTCGATGGTCTGGAAGTAGAATATTTCGGCTTGACCCGGGTGGACACGACCCCTGCCGATGTCGATACGCTTAGTGATAGGTACTTATCTTGTCTGGCACTAAAACAACAAAGAACAGCGCAAAGCACGCAATTCGACTGTGACACCGGCGCACTGACATTTGCAGTTTCCCTGGAAGGGTCAGAGATTTATCAGATCAGCATGCAGCTAAGCAATAGTGATCCGGTTCAATTTGAGCTCACCGATGGCCAAGGCAGCAGCTCGGTAGTGGATAATATGCCAAGCTATTCGGTGGCAGACGGTTTACTGCTGCCGGTTACTCGAATAAGTTGTGAAAATGTGGTATCGAATCTTCGGCTTCAATTACTGCAGGAAGATCCGATTATCTTCGAAGTAGTGTCATTTGATCAATGAGATTGAGGAAACGGCAAGGCTGATAGACAGGGTCAGGTCTCATTAATTCGAAGGCGGACACTCAGGGGGAGCCGCCATGCTGGTCCAGTAGCTGTTGTAGTGCCGCTTCCGTCACGCGTGAACTTTGGACACTCATGCCCCGATGAATCCCCTGGGCGATGGCAATCGGAGTCCAGCCGCTACTGTTAGCTCGATTCCAAATCTCCATCTCGGCGCCGTTGTCATGCAGGTATTGAACCACCAGCGGCAGGTGTTTATAGGCTGCTCCGTGCATGGCAGTCTCACCGTTGTTGTCGATGGCGTTGATGTCCGCGCCTAATGCCAATGCTAACTCTACCGCTTCCAACACCTCGCTTTCGGTGCCTGGGTCCTCCCCCGGTGCGTTGGTGCCAAGGCCCGCCGCTACCATCAGCGGAGTGCTGTTATCCTCATTGGGCATGAACGGATCGCCGCCAAGTTCGGCAAACAATTTCATCAGATCCACGTCGGCCGTTCTCGCGGCCAATAAGAATGGCGTGCTACCTAGCATGTTGAGGGCAGAAACACCCACCGGGGGTCTTCGGCTAACCCTGGCATTCAAATCTGCTCCCATTGCGATCAGTTTCCTGGCGAATTCCAGACTACCCATCGACCCGGATCCTTCCGGTGCCGGGTTATTGCTTCCGGCCTGACCCGCCTTGCGCACCCAGGATAGTTGATGCAGAGGTGTCCAGCCCAGCGGTGCGGCATTGGCATCGGCACCCTCATCCAATAACAGCGCGGCGGTTTCATAGTGCGCATTGCCGACTGCCAATAATAGTGGCGTAAGCCCGGATTGTTCGGCGGCGCTCAAACCGGCTTCATTTACCACCGCTGCTGCCGTTGGCAGCGCCTCGTTTATGTTTGCACCAAGATGCAGTAGCGCCTCTGACAAAGCCGTGTGACCTTCTCTGGCAGAGAACAGCAAAGAGGTGAATCCCTTGTCTGAGCGTGCTGCTACGTCTGCACCGTGTGCAATGAGCGACTTAACCACTTCCAGATTGCCTTCCCCCGCGCCCCACATCAGTGCCGTTTGACCGCGCCAGCTTTCCCTGGCGTTGACATCGGCGCCGTAATTAATAAGTAATTCCACCACTTCAACCACACCGGTACGTGACGCCGTCAACAGCACGGTTTCATTTTCGCTCATTGCCGTGTTGGGGTCGGCGCCGGCTTGCAGTATCAGTCTCACCATTTCGACATTGCCGTTGACAGCCGCCAGCGATAACGGCGCGACCCCATAGCGATTCTTCACATTCACTTCGGCGCCAGCCGCGATCAATAGTCTGGCCATGTCCACAGTGTCTCGGTGTGCGGCCCAGTGCATCGCCGTAGTGCCATCCACTTCAACTTGATTCACGTCGATGCGGAGATCGAGCATCGCGCGAAATGCCGACAGATCCCGCCTCTCGACCGCATCGATCAAGCGAATGTCTGGTTGGGCGGATATAACACTCGGCAATGACAGCAGTAATGCTAATAACAGTGGTGATTTTCTGAGTGAGCGTAGAGCACTAAGCATCATGTTTACTCGTCAGGCAGTGACAGGATCGAATATTTCACTAACCCTGCCGCTATTGTCGGCAAAGTTTTCCAGATGCACACCCATGCTATCCAACAGGCTTAAATGCAGGTTGGCCAGTGGTGTCTGTTCTTCAAAGCTGATATGGCGACCGCCAAATATCTTGCTGGTGCTACCACTGGCAACCACGATAGGCAAGTTGGAATGGTCATGAACATCCGGATTGCCCATGCCACTACCCATTAAATAGGTAGAGTGATCCAGTAGTGTGCCGTTGCCTTCGTCGACAGAATCCAGACTTTCTAATAAATAAGCAAAGAGTGACACATGGTACGTATTTATCTTCGCCAGTTTCTCCAGCATCTCAGGAGAATTGCCATGATGCGAAACTGGATGATGAGGCTCGGGTACACCAATTTGCGGATAGGTGCGAGTGCTGGCTTCGCGCGCCAATTGAAAGGAAACGACTCTGGTCAAATCGGCCTGCAGGGCAAGGGTCTGCAGGTCGATCATCAGTTTGACATGATCCTCCCACTCCTCGGGGACGGCGGTTGGGCGGTTTAGATCCGGCAGCGCTGCCGAGTCAGATTGCTGCTGTGACAGATGAATGCGTCGTTCGACTTCACGCACCGTATCCAGATATTCATTTACCTTTACTCGATCGCCGGCGCCGAGTTTTTTCTGGTAGCCATGAATATCTTCCAGCACCGCGTCCAACAGGCTGGCGTTCTTGGACAGTTCCGCTCGACGTTGTTCCGGGGTGCCACCATCGCCAAACAGGCGCTCGAACAGAACTCTCGGATCAGCCTCGGTTGGTAATGGCGTGGTGGGAGAGGACCAGGACAGGCTATTCTGATACACGCAGGCATATCCATTATCGCAGTTTCCCACCTGGGCAATCAGGTCCGTACCCAGTTCAAGCGACGGAAAGGGTGTCTCCCGGCCAATCTGCTGTGCCGCGATCTGATCGATGGTGGTGCCGAGATAGTAGTCGCTGCCTTCGGTTCGCTTGGCGCCCAAGCAACTTAGGAAGGCACAATTGGCAGATGCATGGTTACCCGTGGTGTAGGCATCCCGGATTTCAAGATTAGAAAGCACCGTGATCTTGTCCAGAAATGGATTAAGACTGGCAAGCGAGGGCGGCAGGCTGGTGAGTTTGCCGGTTTGTTGCGGTATCCAGGGAGCCGGGTTCATGCCCATCGGCAGGTAAAAGTAGCCGATGCGTCTTATTGGTTGCGCCAGCGTAGCCGACTGCGCCGACAATGCTGGAATCATAGCGTCCAGCAGAGGCAGTGCGATGCTTGCGCCGAGGCCGCGCAGAAACGTGCGACGGGGCAAGGCTTTCTTGGTGATAATCATAGGGTTCTCCTCATTCGAAAGGGAGTACTGTTTACAATGGCAAAAATCAGGGAAGAAAATCGATAATCCTGTGCGGCCGAATCACGCAGTATGGTTCTCACCGCCGGCGCATCATAGTATTCCAGACCCCGTCCCAGCGCATAGGTGAGCAATTTTTCACTCATGGTGCCAACAAAAGCACCCGGATTCGAGAGCAGCGCGGCCCGCAGGCCGTTCACACCATCCAGGGGCGCACCGCCAGGTAGATTGCCGGACACATCTATAGGTTTATGGTCGCTATTCTGTTCACGCCAGCGTCCGATGGCATCGAAATTTTCCATCGCTAAACCAATCGGGTCCATCACCTGGTGACAGGTCGCGCAGACTGGATTCGCCCGATGTTGTACCATGCGCTCGCGCATGCTGAGCACTCTGACTTCAGATTGGTTTTCACTGAGAGCGGGCACATCGTTCGGCGGGGGTGGTGGTGGAATACCGAGGATGTTCTCCAACACAAATTTGCCTCTCTGTACCGGCGAAGTTCGCGTGGCATAGGAGGTCACCGTCAGGATGCTGCCGTGACCCAAAATTCCCAGTCGTGGGCTATCGGCCGCCAGCTCAACTCGCCGGAAATGATCACCATAGATGTTTGCTACACCATAGTGCTTGGCCAGTCGCTCATTGAGAAAGGTATCGTTTGCCTCCAACAGCTCCATGACACTGCGGTCTTGTTGCATGATATTCTGGAACAGAAGTTCCGTTTCTCGCCGCATCGCCTGGCGGAGATTGTCATCGAAATCTGGAAATAGACGAGTATTGGGAGCCACCGTGTCGAGGTTGCGTAGATATAACCATTGACCGGCAAAATTGGTCGCCAAGGCGCTGGCACGAGGATCGGCCAACATACGCGCGACTTGATTGGCAAGCACCGTGGATTCTTGCAGTCTTCCTTCGATAGCCAGCCCCAGCAATTCCTCATCGGGGATGCTGCTCCAGAGAAAGAAAGACAGGCGGGAGGCAAATTCAATATCACTCAGTGTATAGACATCACCGGCTGCGACGTCGGCTGGATCTTGCTCGATGCGGAATAGGAACTCCGGGCTAACCAATAACGCCCTGATCGCTAATTCGATACCGGCTTCAAAACCTTCTTGTTCGCTGGCGCGGCGGAAGAAGGCCAGCGGTGTTGCCAGTTCATCGTCGCTCACCGGGCGTCGAAACGCCTGCTGTGCCAACTTGGAGATAATTGTGTGGGCACATTCATCGGCGCTGATCGATGCATCCGGTTCACAGCTAAAGATGCGTCGTCTGCTTGGCGTATCAGCAACGCCTGTGGATTCAAAAGGCCCGGCAATAGACACGGAATGCACGGCCGGCTGTTGGCGAGGGTGTCGATCCCGATTGAAGTGAGCCAGATAAGGCTGCCGCGTGGTTTCAATAAGCGCGGAATTTTTCTTCAGGAATGTAACACCCAGCTTATGGGAACCAGCTTGAACCGATAGCTTCGCTTGCAGTCCGGTGCCCGCACCCTGATCTGAGTAGTAGAACTTGGCGAAGATCTCTGATCGATTTGGCACGATTTCAAACAACTCGATGCGCTCACCATCGAGGGTTATTTCCATTTCGTGTAGTTCGGTAAGCCCCTCAATATTTTCATTACGATCTCGCGTCAGCCGGATATCAATCAGGTACTCACCGTCCCGCGGAAAGTTGTAATAGAAAGCCGTGCCGCCGCGAGTGCCGAAGGGCAAGCCCTCGAATCGATCTTCCTGAGTCAAATTGGTGGCGAGCAGTTCCACATGGCTGGTTGGACTATTCAGTGGTGCACCCACCGCCAGCCGACTTATTTTTTGAGCAGCCGCCAGGTAGCGTTCCATCAACGTTGGCGACAGGTTGCTTAGATTGACGTTATCGAAACCATAGCTGGAGTCATCTCTGGGAAGCAGTTCAGTCACATCGATTTCAAGAGCCAGTAGATCCCTTACCGCATTCTGATACTCAATGCGGTTTAGACGACTGAAGGTAGCGGTACGACCCGGCTCCGGGTTTTGCAATGCCATCCGGTCCAGGGAGCCTTCCAGGTAGGCAACCAGTTGCTGAAGACCGGCCTCCTCGGGCCGTGGCATGCCGCTTGGCGGCATCGCGTTGGCGCGTAATTTCCGCAGCACCTTCTCCCAGACCTGAGGATGACTCGGTACGTCGGCGATGTCGATGCTGTCCAGCGCGAGATTGGCGGTTTGCATGACTTGGTTGTGGCAGACCACACAATATTGATTAATTAGCGCGGCGTGCTGCTCGGATACCACGCCAGGCTGGTCTGCCAGGTCGGGGGAGGAAGGTTCATCAGGTGCCAGCAGTAATAGGGCAGTCACCAGGAGCAGCCCAAAAATGGTCAATGACGCGACAATTCCTGACTTCGTCATGCAGTGCTCCAGGCTGAATATTCTTGGTTTAGTTGGAAAATCTGATACTGGAATAGGCGTTTAACCACGCCTAAACCGCAAGCTTGATAAGCAAAATAAACCCCGTGGTAGGTGCTGTCAAGGGCTATTCCTCTGGGGGTTTGACCCGGTTTATCCAGTACAACTGAACTGCCGGAGTGCTGGCTTTCTCCAATGAGGCGGAGAGGATCTTTAATTGCTTCTTCGAGGTTGCGACAATACGACTCGATGAATACAATGTTGGTTTCTCCGCTCCGACTAATTACGGAGACTATTATCCTATGTCTCCACACCACAGCAATTAGGCGCGCGGAAATCGAATTAAATCAATCAACTGGTACAGTCACTATAATTGGCCCGATGAGGATCTAATGTGAGAAAGTGTACCCAGGCAAAATCCCGGCGACTGACAGCCGCTGGCACTCTGCTGAAGCTGTTGGTCGTAGCACATTTAAGTGGAGCGAGTTTCGCCGAAACTGCTACCTTTTCAAGCTTTAGTATCGACCTCCCCAGTGGCTGGTCTCACGCCATCGAATCAGATGAGAGACAATCAAATGCGTATAACCAGGTGGTCACACTGTCTCGCCTGGACGGGGTTGGTGAACTCACGGTTATGTCGTATTTGGCCCCACTCGATGTAGACCAGCGTACCTTGCGCAACCTGACCAATGTCGATTCTTCAATTGCACTGAGTTGGCGGGAGTGGGGAGATTTTGCCGGGTATCAGTACTCTTACACGGAGCAGGGTTCATTCTATAAGCAGTGGTGGCTTGAGAACCAAGGAACAATTTTATTTGTGGTCTACCGATGTGATCCATCCGCGCGAGTGGTTGAAGCTGACGCGGTGGTCGAGATGGTAGCTTCGATCAGGATGGTTGGGAACTGAAGGTAGCCAATGACCCAGGGATATAGCCCGAGCAACCGGGATTCGGGCTAAGCCAGGAGCAGAACCAATATTGGAGAAAAATTTGAAAGACTCTAGGCTCAAATCCAGACACTCCCCGTGAGCTCAAAAAATCTTGCCAAACAGGCATTACCATGGCCGGTCCTGCAATACTAGACTCGAGCTTAAATGCTGTCTATCCTAGGTTTGTTGTTATCGAGGGTTGACCGCAAATAACATCCTCTACCGAAGCATCTTTAATGATTGCATCTGCTGGAGAAGTTTGGCAAAAATTTTCATCTTGGACTTTGGGCGCATAGAAATGATTAATATTTATAAAAGACTCGCAGGCTGTGTCATGGGGATATCGATTCTGGTGGCCAGCATTTTGGTGCAAGCACAGCCAGCCGCTCGATACCTGACTCTAACGCCACCTAGTGGTTTGCCGATTATTCCGATTATGGAAGGCTGGGTCGGAAATGAGGATGGATCTATTACTATCTCCTTTGGTTTTATTAACCGCAGCAGGGAAGAGGCTATCGATATCCCACTGGGAGAGAATAATTACATTGAACCAGCTCGGTTCAATGGCATGCAACCCACTCACTTTGGTACCGGTCGTCATACCGGGGTATTCACCGTGACGCTGCCAGCGGAGTTGCGCGAAGAGAGTATCTGGTGGCATCTAAAGACCGGAGACAGCGCAGAAAACAAAGCGCCCGGCCGTGGTGGCGCCGCCGCCTATGAACTTGATTTTATTCGGCCCAGACCCCAGGGTTCGCTGCAACCCATAGCCTGGTTTGAGGATGCAGCCGCTAAATCGGCTGGTCTGATGGCGCTGGTTGAAGACTATCCGCAATCGATTTCCACCGGCCTTCCAGTGACATTGACCGTCAACGCGGAAGACCCTTCTATGCGAGATGCATCAGACCCTCGTTTCGAAGAACCGATGGCCATCGGACTGCATTGGTTCAAGCACCAGGGGCCTGGCGAGGTTGAGTTTGCACGACACGAGTCCACGCCAATTCCAGAGCCCGAGGAAGACGCCGACGATGACGATGACGACGATGAAGAATTTGATCCTTCGGAAGTTACACTTGAGTCCGGCGCGGGAACTGCTCGTGTAACTGCGACATTTTCAGAGCCGGGAGAATATATTATTCGCACATTGGTTGAAAATTTTTCTGCCCCCGACAGCGGTCGCGGTGCGCAGTGTTGCTGGACCAATGTTTTTCAACGAATCAGTGTGGCACCCTGAGCCAGTACCACGGAGCTGACAACAATGGAGTGATTGCGTTAGCGCATCGAATTTTTTTACTTCGTCATATGACCCGCTACCGACTCATCATATTTCTGCGCACACAATTAGCCTTCCAGGTATTAGTAAAATCCCCAAAAGCCAAATTCGATCACGTTTTGGTAACAGCCACTAGTTTTAAAACGCACCCTTTATCCATTTCCCCCTTACCACTATTGGGTTTATCATAAATGGCTATCAGCTTTGAGGTCTTAGGTTGGCACCATGGAAACCATCTTCGTACAAATTCCTGCCTTTAGGGACGAGGAAATTATTCCAACCGTCAGAGATCTCTTTGACAAAGCCGAACACGCAGGCAATATAACCGTCGGTATCTGCTGGCAGAATCGACTCGATGCTGGTGGCGGCGACTTAAAAACTGAAGAGTTTGGACAGAATGTACGCGTCCTCAATAAAGAAATCAGCGAGAGCGAAGGTGTAGCCTGGGCCAAACAACATGCTCAATCCCTTTATCAGAACGAAGATTATGTGCTTGCTATCGACAGTCACTCTCGCTTCACAAAATCTTGGGATACGACGCTTATCGATTTGCTCGAACAATGTCCGTCATCCAAGGCCATAATAAGCTCGAGCCCCCATCCTTACCGCTTGCATAGCGAGAGCTTAAGCGAAGAGATCGCGACTTTCCGATGCCCATCACATTTTGCTGGCAACGGATTTTTGAAGCTCGTTTCCGCACGGTTCAGCACCGTACCCAACCCGCCCCTACTGGCACCCTTTCTGGTTCCACGTTTTATGTTTTCAAAGGCCCAATTTATTCAAGACGTGCCCGCAGACCCATTCATGTATTTTAGTGAAGAAGAAATCACGCTTTCGCTGCGCGCCTGGTGCGCCGGTTGGGACGTATACCATCCTGGGCAAGTGCCCATTTGGCACCTGTACAATGCAAACCTTAAATTGCGGCCATTGCATTGGAAGGAAAACGATAACTGGCAGCGGTATCAACAGCGGTCTCTGGATTGTTACAACGCCTATGTGCAGAACGTCGATCAGTATTTTAGTGGACCTCGCAGTCGTTTTCAGTTGCATACGGTGCGAGAACTAACCAGCTTTCAGCATTTTGCGGGCGTCGATCTATACCGCCAACAAATTTTCAGCGATGCCGCCGAGGGTAGTTTTAGCCGTTCCCTGGCTTGTTACCGCGAAGACGCTAATAAACTGTGGCATAAACTGCCGGCGGGAAAGGCGCAACCAAAGAAGACACCGAAGAAACAAATCGACGAGAGGTCTGGAGGCCGGCTCAGTTCCAGCGAAGGTAGTGACGCAGTTTTTGTTGATCACAGATCAGAACCTAACTATCTGACACCTAAGATCGGCAGCAATCAGCCCGTCCAGGCAATTGAACCGCTTAACCTCGGCGATCAAGTTCCCTACTTCAGCTTGGACGATGTGAATGGAAAAACATGCCATGTTGAAATTTATGCCGGCCAACCGCTGTTGTTGCATGTGATCAGTGAGTCGGCCAGTGCTCAATATACGCAAAATTTTATTCAGGAACTTGCCAACTACAATGATCGAGTAAAAGCATGGCGAAAACTCTGTGCGTTTGATCGATTATGTATTTTCCCAGGTTCTTTGCAGGCGTTTGAGGCATCAGGCTACGCCGTGTTGAAAGCACGCTGGTGTCTCGATCCACAAGCGGAATTGCTCAAGCTACTGCAAGCGGAAAAGCATGTAGAACGAAACCCAGGCCTGCTGACTTATTTATTGGATCCCAATTTGAAACTACTGGACATCGTCACCAGCAGTAATGTCCTTGAACATTTGCAAATTCCTATCCAGCAATTTCTGAGTATGCCTAAGGAACTTGAGATTATCGCCCATCACCCGCCGGTGATGGTGATACCCGATGTGATAAACGAAGCCTTGATTCAACGCCTGCTCAACTATTGGGAAACTGGCGATCAGTTCAAGGGCGCAGTAGGTGCTGGGGACAAGAGTAAAGTCAGGCTAAGTTCGAAACGCCGAACCGACGTCAGTGTAATGGATAAGGAACTCAGCACCGCTATCGACCAAGCCTTTGCGAAGAACCTGTTTCCCGAACTAAGAAAAATCACCGGTTACGATTTGAAATTTCGCGAGCGTTATAAACTGGGCTGTTATTTTGCCGAAGATGGCGGCAAGTTTAATAAACACCGGGATACCGGTAATGTATCTTTATCGTTTCGTCGTTATGCCGTCAGCCTTCTGCTTAATGAAGGATACGGCGGTGGTGAGCTAGTGTTTCCCGAGTACGGAAATTACGGCTACAAAACCAAGCCCGGCAGCGCAATCGTGTTTCCGACACCGTTGCTGCACCAAGTGCAGCCTGTTACAAGGGGACAACGGTTTGTATTGATCACCTTTCTGTTTGATGAAGAACAAGCCGCTTACCGTTCCTGTTATCGACAATACCATCAAGAAATAGACGATACCGCCGATTATCGCACTACCGTTGACAGTCACTTTTCAAATTTGCCCACGCGTTCAATTTATACTCGTTCCGTAAAAGAAAAATGGATTGACAAGCAAGCATTTTCCTTGCGTACCGAAGAACAACCCATCGAAGAGCTAAAGGAACCACGATTATTGGACGCACCTATGGGCGTGATGATAATTGAGAATTATATTTCTCAGGAAAGATGCCGCCTTTGGCGTGACTACGCCGATGCAAAGTTAGGCTCCGATTTGCATGTCGTAGACATCGACAATTCAAACGCTGGCAAAACGTCGACTATGACTTCCACCGGCCGGGTAACGGAACATATTCCTCTAGATGATATAAAGGAAGAAGTAACCAGTGAATTTGTACGCATTTTTGCATCGATGCTGTCGAAGTTTTACCACGTGAGGTTTGAATGGTTTGAAGCACCACAGATGCTGCGCTACGGCATCGGCGGCTTGTACAATCGTCACGCCGATTCAGATCATTGGGTTAAGGAAGAGCAACGCTGGGTGCGCTCCCTGGACCGAGACTATTCGGTGCTGCTCTATCTAAATGAAGATTTTGCAGGAGGTGAGTTGTATTTCCCACGCTTGGATTTTCGGCTAGCGCCCAAGGCAGGCCTGTTAGTGGCCTTCCCTTCCAACTATCTTTACGAACATGCGGCTGAGAAAACAACGAGTGGGATGCGTTACGCACTGGTAAGCTGGGCCGTCGAACTTGGTTCGCCGCGCATTAAAGAGAAGGCGCCTTACGCGTCGGTGTTTTTAAATAAAAACGCCAATAACCTAAATACCATTATTGACACGTAATTGTTTAAAACCATGTCATTGTCAAATTTAATTGAAAATCCCCGGCATCGCATGTTGTTAGGTTTCTTGCTATTGGCAAGTATTGTTACGCGCTTCATCTATTTCGGTTGGCCAGACTCTTCCATTATCGACGAGATTCCCTTTGCCAGATACCTATCGAGTTATTTCACCCATCAATACTACCTCGATGTGCATCCACCGCTGGGGAAATTGATTGTCGCCGGTTTCGCCTCTTTATTTGATTTTCAACCGATTCCATGGGATACGGACTGGAGACAGGAGTACACCGATAATAACTATCTGATATTGCGCCTTATACCGACGTTGTTCGGCGTGCTATTACCGCTCATCATTTATTTGCTGGCTTTTCAATGGTGGCAGGACCGTAAGCTCGCGTTCTTTGTCGCACTGCTGGTGGTGTTTGAAAATGCCTTGATCACGCAAACACGATTGCTATTTTGGGATAGCTTCCTGCTCTGTTTCGGCTTTGCCTCGATACTGTTCTATAGCTATTATCGTGAAAATCGTCGCTGGCGATACTTGATTTTGTGTGGTTTATTTTCCGGCGCTGCCTTTTCCATTAAATGGACAGCCCTTAGCTTTGTTGTATTACCTCTCTTGATTGAGGCCGTAGACTTGCTATGGCGCCGGCTTAAGTGGCGCGATGTGGCTAACACCAGTGCCACTGTGTTGAGTATGGCGATGTTGGTGTATGTCAGTGTGTTCTACATTCATTTTAGCCTATTGCCCTTATCGGGTGCCGGCAATGGATTCATGTCCGAGGAATTTCGCCGCGGTCTCGAAGGCAATAGATACACCGAGGAACAAAAAGCCGAGCCTCAGTTATCTTTTTTCCAAAAGTTTGGTGAGTTGAACCGTAGAATGTATCTCACCAATCGACGCATGGGCGATCATCCCTATGCTAGCCAGTGGTATCAGTGGCCCTTAGGTGAAAAAGCCGTAGGTTATTGGCGCAGAGGCGATCGTGATATTGCCCTACAGCCGAATCTAATGGTGTGGTGGGCTGGCTCTATATCGATAGCGTTATTGAGTATTGCTTTTGTGCTACGCCCGGCAAATTGGCGCGACCCTCTATTGTGGATTATGGTGGGTGGATTCGTCATAAACTGGCTACCCTTTGCCTTAATAGAGCGAGTAATGTTTTTACACTCGTATTTTGTGGCGCTGATGTTTAGCTTGTTGGCCGTGGGATGGCTGGTTAATAGTGTGCCGTGGCTGAAAAAACACTACGGTTGGCTAATGATTCCCATGCTGTTCGGTTTCATCTGGATGTCCCATTTGACCTATGGCTTGCCCCCCGCTTTTTGGATTTTGCAGTCCTAAGATGACCTATGTTTCCAGTAATTTGAGCAAACCGAAGGGCCAAATATTCCCGCTCTCAGAACCATCGCAATCGCAGTTATCTGTATACATCGCCGCTAAAAACCAGTATAAAAACATAGCGTTCAAAAAGTTACCGAGGTCCCAAAATGGAACTACATCCAACTAAATCGATTTGGGCAGTAATCAGTTCAATTGTGCTGTTGGCATTAAGCAGCTTGAGTTTTACCGTGTCAGCAGCGGATGACTGGGTCTCCCCCCGCACCATAGATGGACAACCAGATCTGCAAGGTGTCTGGGCGAACAACGCCATCACGCCGGTTGAGCGGCCCGAAAGATTCGGTGCCCGCGAGTATCTCACCGATGATGAGATGCAGTTCCTGCGCCGGAGAATCGCCGAAATCAACGCCAGTGGAGGAGATGCACTGTTTGGAGAAAGTGTTCTGGACGCCGCATTTTCAGGTAATTTGTCATCCAGGGATACCCAGACCGGGAACTATGACCAG
>JADFOC010000010.1 GCA_022563075.1 Pseudomonadota bacterium | reverse complement strand
GCCGGTGATCGTTGCCAGCACCGGTGTGTTCTACGACAAAGCCTGGGAAGCCTTGTTGCGGGTTGCCGAGAAAAACGATATTGCGGTGGTGGAATCGGCACCGCAGCGAGGACATTTTTCAGACGGGCATGCCCTATCTGCCAGTACCGCACCGGATGCAGTCCGCAGTGCAGATTTGGTGATACTGGTGGGACAATACTGTATGCCATCGGTTGGTGAATTTGCCTTCGGGCCGGATGCGAAATGGATCAGAATCGATCCCGATGCCAGCGACATTGGCCGTAATGTTCCCATCGACCTCGGTATCGTCAGTTCGGAAAATGCCGCGCTGCAAGCCCTGGAAGATGCGCTGCCATCTCGCCGCCGCAGCGAGTGGAGAGATGAGTTGGCGGCGGCAAGACATGCCTTCGATCAGCAGAGCGAGGAGTACTATCAGCTGGGTTTGAAATACAGCGCGGCTACAGAATCCATTCATCCCGCAGTCATTGGCAAACAACTGGGCGACTTTCTCTATACTAAGTCTATCGACCGGGAACAAACCACCGTCGTGTCCGGTGGTTACGGCATTGGTCGTTATACCCGGCGTTATTTGCGTGCCTATCGACCCGGTCAGATATGCAACGGCGCCTATCAGTATGGCGCCATTGGACCCGATGTGGGCTACACGGTTGGGGTCGGTGCCGCAGTGCAAAATGGTGTGGGGCCACAGGCACCCTATAAAGGATCGCCAGTGATCGGTATCACCGGCGATGCTGGCGCGGCCTATTCCATTATGGAATTCGACACCCTGGGTAAGTATCGCATCCCGGCGATCATGATTGTTTATAACAACAATGCCTGGGGTGTCTGGACCTCTGGAGCGGGTCGTGGTGCGGTGCGTGCACAGCATATGTATTTGTTTCAGGAGAACCTGCGTTACGATAAAATTGCCGAGGCATTGGGTTGCCATGGCGAATACGTCACCGCTCCCGAGCAGTTTATGCCGGCACTCGAGCGCAGTTACGAGATTGCTGCGGGTGAAGGGATCTCGACACTGATCAATTGTCAGGGCAAGAAAGAGTTCTGGACTAACGCCTATCCACCGGCGATGCCCCAACATTTCGCTCCGGGTTGCCTTGCCTACTATAAATAGGACTACTTACACGGATCGCCATGCAGCAAATTGTCAGGGCAGTGACCAGCGAACTGCAGAACTATGCCGATCGCGGAATTTTTCAGAATTTCAGTCGGATACAGTCAGCCGATGGTAGCCAGGTCGATTTCCGTTTTCGCTGGCTGGCGACAACTCCCTTTCATCTGAAACTTAATACCAGCAAGCCTGAATTAGAGTTAAGAAATGTATTGCCAGCGGTACCCTTTCGTTCGGAGATGGACAAGGCATTCAGAGCATTCCTCATCCAACGCTGCGATACTTCGATTGCTTCGCACCGCCGTCTGGATGGCAGCCGATTTGCATTCAATTGTCGAAATCGGCAACAAAATCTCTCGGTAGCCATTGGCTTCCAGGCCCGCGATGCTGGCGCGGCGGCGAAGACAGCGGTAAATCTATTACACGAAATCTTTAATAACTTCCTGGCAGAGGGACCCTACCAAAACTATATGGTTGAAACCTTTAACGTGCCAGAAGAATGATGTTGCTGGTTAATACCGTTTATTCGCCCTGCCCAAATTTCTTCCATTGTGCCAATCAATAGTATTAAGGAATAGCCTATGTTCTCTCACAAATTATTTCAGGGGTCGTTACTGACATTGGCAATATTTGCAATCGCTAATATTCAGGCCGCCGCAGAAAGCGCTGACGCAGTACCGGCTAAGATCCCTGAGCCTACAACATTTGTCAGCGATCACAGTGGGCGTTTTAATGGTCAACGCATCGACTACCGGGTGACCGCGGGAGAAACTTACTTGCGCGAGCTTGATGGTGCGCCCAAGGCCAGCATCTTTAGTTTCAGTTACCGTAAAAATAATCTGCAAACAGATGAAGTGCGTCCGGTTACTTTTATTTGGAATGGTGGGCCGGGCTCCTCGTCTACCCTGTTACACATGGGAAGCTTTGGTCCGAAACGCGTGGTGGTGCCCACCGATGCCAGCCATGCCGGCACAGCTCCTTATCCTATTATTGAGGCTCCCGAAACCATATTGGATGTCACTGACCTGGTCTTTATCGATCCGGTAGGTACCGGATTTTCCAGAGCGCTTGGGGATCACGAAGGCAAGGAGTTCTGGGGATTGAAGGAAGATGCGAAATCCATGGCTGAATTCATTCGTACTTGGCTCACCGACAATGGCGCCTGGAACTCTCCACGTTTCTTGTTGGGGGAAAGTTTTGGCACTACCCGTGCCGCCGCGGTAGCAAATTTACTTGAGGGCGAGATGTCCATAAGCCTAAACGGTATTATTTTTGTATCCCAGGCCCTTGACTATCAGGGCTCCACGCCTTATGTACGAGACAACCTCATCTCTCATATTACCTATCTGCCCACCATGGCGGCGACCGCGTTGTATCACAACAAGATTCAGCCTCGTCCGGCGAATCAACAGGACTTTCTGCAGCAGGCTCGGCGGTTTGCCACCGACGAATTATTACCGGCCTTGTTCAAGGGTACTGCCATCACCTCCAGCGAGCACGATCACATTCGGGACCGGCTGGCTTACTTTACCGGGCTGAGTCCGGAGTATATCGAGCGAGCCAGGTTGCGCGTTCAAGGATGGCGTTTTGCCAAGGAGCTATTACGTGATCAGGGACTGGCAGTTGGTTTGCTCGATGCCCGCTATACCGAGGATGAAATCGATGATCTGGGTGCCGCTCCGGCTCGGGATGCCGCCAGCGACGCTATATCCAGTGCCTTTAAGGCGGCGCTAATGGACTATATGCACAGTGATCTGGGCATTGCCTGGAACCGACTCTATCTGGATCCGGCGGACCCGGATCTCAACGATAATTGGCGCTGGCGCACCACGGACGATGACCAAGCCTGGGAACCGATGTTCGTTAACACCGCGCGGGATCTTGCCAGTGCACTGCGCATAAACCCTGGCTTAAACGTATTCGTCGCGGCTGGCTACTTCGATCTGGTGACACCTTTCTTTGACGCGGAATACACCCTCAATCGCCACGACATCAATGCTGATCGCGTGCAATTTAAGTACTATCAAGGGGGTCATATGATGTACGTCAATGAACCTTCGCGCACCCAGCTATTACAAGACAGTCGAGATTTTATATTGCAGCAATTAGCCCGCTAAAACCCCTTGAGCCTGCGCACAGACCCCAATAAAGGCCTTTGTTTTCTGCTGTTGCCTGATAAAGGCTAACAAGAGCTTGAGTGCCATACAATTTGTAACAATTTGCTGGTGGCAGCTATGCAATAATTTCGACCCAATCAAGGCTTCATTCATTTGATGTAGATGGTCACTTCTTTTGGTCCTGACTGAACTGAAGTGAATGAGAGGTCAAACTGATGACACGACGCTCAGCATCCCTGCGGTGCACGCTGTTCCTGCTGCTAATGACAACGTTCTATGGTGCTGCTGGCCAGGACAACACTGGCGATAGTTCAACCGTTACCTATCCCGCTTCCTATTTTACCGAATATTCACCGGTGACTGCCCAGGACATGCTGGATCGCATTCCCGGGGCGACTTCGGGTGGCCGCGGTTCTGGTGGTGGATTCGGTCGCGGCGGTCCTCCCGGCGGCTTTAGCCGGGGTGGTGGTGGTCGCGGTGGCCGTGGATTTGGCAGTGGCAGTGGCGGCAGTCAGATTCTGATCAATGGAAAACGCACCGCGGGCAAGAATAATCAGGCCAGCGGTCAGCTGAATCGCATTACCGCTGATCAGGTAGACTACATTGAAATCATCCGCGGTACATCGGGTGAATTGGATGTGAGGGGCAGTGGCCAGGTCATCAATGTGGTGCTGTTCGAAGAATTAAGCACCAGCAATATTTCCTATGAAGCGAGTGTGAATCAATCCAAAGATCATACTGTGAATCCAGGCGGCACAATCTCTTACAGCGGTCAAAGCGGCGGTTTGACTTTTCTCTTCAGCGCCGTCGCACAAGAGTTTTACAACAATAATACGAGCAAGGAAAACAGCATACTGGGAGATTTTTCCGCTAACGATCTGGTGCGTGAAGATAGTATCACGGAAGGGAGTAATGTTATTTTTAGCACTAATTTGGGCTATGAGATAAGCCCTGACAGCAGTGTCAGATTTAACGGGCTGTTCTCCGATGGTGACGGTCAATCCGAATTGTTTCGTCGGACTACCGACCTTAAAGTCAATCCCAATACGGTGGCCCTCGAGCGGGAAGAAAACCCCCGTCAAATGGAAAACTGGGAAATTGGCGGAGACTATGAATACAACACCAGCAGAGGTGACCGTTTCAAGATCCTTTTCATCAGCAATGAAAATACACGTACCACCATTCGAGAACGCTACGAAATAGCGGAAGATGGCTTAGAAACCAAGGATCTGTTCCTGGATTCACGCAGCGTGACTAAAGAGCGCATCGTTAGAGGATCCTACACCTTCGATATTTTTAGCGGGCAGGATATCGAGTTCGGCGCCGAACGGGCCCAGACTATTCTGGATTCCAATCTGGCATTGGGGCTTGCCAGCAGCACTGGCACACCTTCGGCGGCACATGGGGGGCTGGTTCCGGTTGCAGTGTCCAACGCCAACTCCACGGTTGAAGAGATTCGCTACGAGCCTTTCCTGATACATAATTGGATAATCAGTCCGAAAATGTCTCTGGAAAGCACGCTACTGTATGAGACCTCAGAGATTAAACAAAGTGGTGACGTGTCTAACAAGCGAGATTTTGATTTTGTAAAACCCAAAATCGATTTCCGTTATGACTTAACGCCCACCATGCAAATGAGAGCCTCCATAGAAAAAGTGGTCGAGCAATTGAGTTTTAATGATTTCGTGGCGGCCACTGACAATCGGGATAACGATTCAAATATACAGGCAGGAAACGAGAATCTACGGCAGGAGTGGTATTGGAAATATGATATTAATGCCGAGTATCGACTACCCAATGACATCGGTGTGGTGAGTGGCAATATTTTTTACCACGACTACCACGACCGCATAGAACGCATAGACGTGTCTCCCTCGGAAGATGATCTGCAATCTGCCAATGGCAATATAGGTGATGGTTATAAATATGGCATGAACCTCAATGCCAGTATCAGAATGCGCATGATTGACATGCCCAATCTGCTGATAACTTCCAGATTAAATGTCGAAGACTCTAAAGTAACGGATCCTTTTCTGGGTATAAAGAGACGCTTTTCATTTAACAATCGAGGTCGATTGTCACTGGGATTTCGTCACGACATCAGTCGCTGGAATATGAACTACGGCCTGCAATGGAACAATAGTTTCGACGGCAATCGTAAACGCTATGACATAGACGATATTGAACTTTCTGCAGGTGACCCTTTTGTCTTGGCCTTCGTTGAAGTTGTGGCCTTTGCTGGCACCACGTTTCGTCTTGACGCCGTCAACTTCAACAACGCTCGATTTTGCCGTGAGCGACAGCGTTTCGTTGGTCGCATCTCTGATGGTATCCTTGAAGAAATTGAAGATCAATGCAGCGGCTCGGGCAGGGTGATTTCCCTGAAGGTGAACGGGACGTTTTGACAGATTTCTTGATCAGAAGTACTCAATCTCAACAGTAATCCGCATAACTGGGGGTTGGCGCATAAACAGTAGTTCCGCCGACTCCAATTGCAGCGCTTTTAGTTAATCGGACCAGCGCTGGTCCAATGTTAAACAACTTAGGAGAGGTTCATGCAAATTCTAAAAACAGGGAGATATTTAATAGCGATGGTGCTGTTGATTTCTTCTAATGGGGTGCTTGCCCAGGACAGCATCGAGTGGTTCACCCTGGGCAGCGATTTTGCCCATACCCGTTACACGCCGGCGGCGGAGATCACCGCAGAAAACTTCGGCGAGCTGGAAGTGGCCTGGGAATGGGATGGTGCCAGCTTTCACGCGTCCAGTGGGCGCTCTACTCCCTCTTATATCGATGGCAAGCTATTTACCGTCGCCGGAAACCTGCGTCATGTGATCGCCATCGATCCCAAGACCGGGGAAACCATCTGGTCCTATCGCGAGCCGGTAACCGGTCGTGGTGCATACTCCATGCGCGCCGATTATGGCAAAGGCGTGGGTTACGCCGAGATCGATGGCAGGGGTGTGGTCTACATTATCTCCCCAGCCTTCTTCCTTACCGCACTGGATGCAGCGACCGGTGCACCGCTGGAAGGTTTCGGTAAGCCAGTTCCACTCGACGGATTCCCGCAGACCGGCGTGGTGGATTTGCTGGCTGACCTGGGACATCCCTATGATGTTTACGACGGGATTCCTCTGGAAACAGGTTATATCACTTCTTCTTCGCCACCGATCGTTGTCAACGGGGTGGTAATCGTGGGCAACTCGGCCGAGCAAGGTTATCACCAGTCCCGGATCGAGAATGTGCCGGGGGATATTCTGGCCTACGATGCTCGCACCGGTGAATTTAAATGGAAATTCAATGTGATCCCTAAGCCCGGCGAGTATGGGCACGAAACCTGGCAGAACGATGCCTGGGAATGGACCGGCGATGTCTCATCCTGGGCACCACTTTCGGCAGACCCGGCCAATAACCTGGTATTTATTCCTACGAACAGTGCGACAATCGATTATTACGGTGGCTTCCGCCCGGGCGACAACCTTTATGGCGCCGCCATTATCGCGCTGGATACCCGAACCGGAGAGCGTGCCTGGCATTTCCAGATGGTAAAACATGAAATCTGGAATTTCGACAACCCCACCGCACCGATATTACTGGATTTGAATGTCCCCGGTCGTGGTCGGGTGCCGGCCGTCATGCAGGTTACCAAACAGGCCTGGGTATACGCCTTCGATCGACTGACCGGTGAACCGATATGGCCCATCGTGGATCGTCCGGTGCCGGCGTCCATCGTGCCGGGTGAGGTGTTGTCGCTAACTCAGCCCCATGTAACCAGACCGGCTCCGTTCGATATGCAGGGGATTACCGAGGACGATCTGGTAGATTTCACGCCCGAGTTGCGTCTGCAGGCGATAGAGGCAATGGCTGATTACGTCATGGGTCCGTTGTTTAATCCACCGATTCATGCCGATAACCCCATGGGTAAATATGCGGCGATGAATTGCCCAGGTGGATCTGGTGGTGCCAACATCAACGCACCACCGGTGGCCGACCCTACCACGGGTAAACTGTATATCTCTTCCCACAAGGCCTGTTTCGCGCTGCGCCTGATCCCGGGTGAGGAATCCGATTTGTTTTTTGCGAATACCACCGGGCAGACTTTTTCTCAGTACGCCAATGGCGTACCGTGGGCCACTGCCAGGCCACCACGCCATCCGGCGGGCATTCCAATCTGGAAGCCGCCCTATAGCCGCATTACGGCGATAGACATGAACACCGGGGAGCACTCCTGGATGATTCCAACCGGTGAAACACCAAACCGTTACAAGAACAATCCAGCATTGGCAGGTATTGATATCGGTAACACCGGTACTGGCGCGTTGGTACCGATGGTGGTAACCGCGAATATGCTGATTTACACCGATGCCGCCGCCGATGGTACTCCCATGCTGTATGCCATCGATAAGGAGACTGGTGCGATCATGGCCGAAATCGAGGCGCCAGCACGCAGCGGCTACGGCATGAGTTCCTGGGTTCACGATGGGCATCAGTACATCATGCTGCAAACCGGATCCAAGCTCACCGCCATGGCTCTGCCTGGCGCCATGGTGGAGGGCGGCGACGCACACTGATCTGGCTAAAAACCGAGAACCAGGGGGTTGGAGTTAACACTAATTGAAGAAATTATTATTACTCTGACCTCAGTTTCTTGAATCCAAGTTCCGATCACAGACACATAGATTTCTCCTGCTAATATTGGCCGTTCAATTCTTCGAGCTGCGCCGTTAAGTCTCTATTCAGTTTCCAGCAACTATTATTGTCTTCCAGAGCAATAGGAGAGTTCTAACCCTATAGTTTTTGTTAGCTGGTTATTGACTAATTCTTTTATTCAATTTTGGTCGTTGCAGATAGTACTGAAAAGCAAATTAACTGGAAATTCATTTATAGCTGGGAGAGTTTTGGACATGAAGATCAAGCTATTAGTAGCGTTTTGCATTATGTACCTGCCCGCTTCATGGGTGCAGGCGGAAGATGATGATGACTACTTCCATCCATCCTATTCTTATTTCGAGGCAAGTTACCTGGGATATGACATGGATGTAGGTGGAATAGATACCGAACCCGATGGCTACAAGCTAAAGCTTTCGCTCGCTTTCAGTGATAGTTTTTTTGGAATAGTTGAGCGCAACAAGTCCGAAGGGAAAATTTTAGGTTCTAAATATGATTTCGATACTGCAGGCTATGGTTTCGGTCTTAACGGAGACTCATGGTACGCAAGTTATACCTATAACACCTGGGATTTTAATGGCGATGAATTTGACGTAGATACTATAAGAGTGGGCTTTCGTAATAACTGGACAGATCTTCTTGAATTCAATGCCAGCTATTCATGGAATAATATCGAAGATGCCGATAATGATGATGGGTTCCAGGTTGGACTTGTTTACAAGTTGAGCAAGGGAGTACACCTGGTGGCCGAGTATGAAACCGTAGGTGGCAACCTTGATATCGATTATTTGACGGCAGGAATAAGATTCAGTTTTTAGTCTGCTTGTGATAATGGTCTTAACATCTAGCAGCGCCATAGGGGAAAGGTGCCAGAGCGATGCTTCTCGATTAATTGAAATAACTTGAAGGGTCTACCCTGTATAAGCATTAGTCACGTTGTGCTGTCGATTGCGGTGGACATTAGAATTCAGTGTGCCTATTCTTCTTAGCCTTATCTCGCAAACGTGAGCGGAGATAATTAAAGAGAAAAAAGGGGTTATAACAATGCCTGGTAGACACCTGCGAAAAATACTTTTGGTCTGTTCGCTACTGGCGGCTCCGTTTGTTGGCGCCCAGACTAAAACTCTGCTGTATGACCACGTGCATATGTCGGTGCCGGATCCTCAGGCTGCAGCCCAGTGGTACTTCGACAATATTGGTGGTGAATTCGTTGATGGCAGGACAGATCGTCTGCTATTCGGTACTACTCGCATCATGTGGCTTAGAGGCGAGGACAGAACGCCAAGTGCAGGGGGAGTAATCGATCACCTGGGGTTTTCCTTCCCTGATTTGGCCGCCACGGTCGGCCAGGCAGAGGCGGCAGGTGCAACTCTTGAAAATCCGATACGCGATATTCCTGGGCTTTTCAAACTGGCGTTTCTGGTTGACCCGTGGGGTGTACGATTGGAACTCATCGAGGACATCCAGCACCTTGGGTTCCACCACATACACCTGCGCTCTCCCGATCCTGCGGCAAGCCTGGAATGGTATCACTCAACCTTTGGTGGCGTGCGCACTAATCTCAGAGGGCGTCTCGATGGCATTTTGTATCCGGGCAATGTGTGGATACTGGTTTCGCGTGGGGATACCTTTCCCAGTCGTGGCGCTGCCATAGATCATATTGGATGGCGTGCTCCGGAAACGGAATCCACTGTCGCCGATTTAATGAGCAAGCAACTGGAATTAACATCGCAGCCCAGAAAGATGAATTTGCCTAACGGAGAGATAGAATTCTTTTATGTGGCGGGGCCCGACGAAGCGAGAGTAGAACTGGTTCATCGTGCCGCAGATATGCGTTGACTAGTAATTACCATTGCTTCGTCTAGGACCGGATAATGCCACAAATCCAAGTAGAGTAAAAATTCATTTTCCAGGCTATTTGTGCCACATCAGGGAAGTGCAAATACAATAAGCTCGGCGTCATCCGCGCGTCCCCCACCGGCAACCGCAATGTATTGTCGACCCAGGTGCAGGTAACTCATGACCGGTCCATGCAAGCGCTGTTCGACATTGAGCTCAGCAAGCAGTTCTCCAGTGGCTTTGTCGAGTGCGACTAAAATCGAACCTGTCTCATCTTCACCGATTTCGTCTTTCGATGCCAGATAAGAGATCAACAGGGTCTTGGTAATCAAGATGCCACCTTCGGCCACTACATCATCGAACACACTGCCTAGAGGCCCGAGTTCCAGGTGGGCGATGGCCGGATGATCTGTTGGTCCTTTACCGAAAGGTATTTGCCAGACGTGTTCGCCGGTATTCAAATCGATCGCTGTGATTCTACGATAGGGCGGCTTCAGCAGTGGCAATCCGCCGGGACCGACGGACCTGTCATATTGGATCACGTAGGGCCAGTCTGATGTGCCCTCAGGAGGTTCGATCAGTGACATTCCCATGGGTCGAGTCACCGACTGAATGTAGAGAATCTGGCTTTCCGGGTCCATGGAAGCACCCGGAAAATTTGCGCCACCGCCGGCTCCCGGTACCACAAAGGTAGCGGTCTTGCCATCTTGGCCCCGCACGATGGGCGGTGTAAAAATCTGTCCCAGAACAAAATCTCCCGCGATCTCCAGCGCCTCTGCCTTTATCTCCGGGGTAAAATCGATGAGGTCGTCTTCGCTTACACCGATGCGCTCAAACGGAAGCGGCCGGGTTGGGAATGGCTGGGTTGGACTCGCTCTCTCACCGGGCACCGTGCTGGCGGGTACCGGGCGCTCTTCGATTGGCCACACCGGTTCACCGGTGACGCGATCGAAGACATAGGTGAAGCCTGTTTTTGAGACCTGGGCGACCGCCTTAATCGCACGTCCATCGACGATGATATCAATCAGATTAGGCGCCGAGGCGATGTCATAGTCCCACAGGCCGTGATGCACGGTTTGGAAATGCCAAATTCGCTCGCCGGTCTCGGCGTCCAGACAGATCAGACTTTCGGCATAGACGTTTGCACCGAGCCGCATGCCACCCCAGTAGTCATTGGTTGGCGTCGAAACCGGCAGGTAGACATAGCCAAGTTCATCATCGGCTGCCATGAATGACCACACGTTGGTATTTCCGGCGGTTCTCCAGGAGTCGTCTTCCCAAGTTTCAACAAACTCCTCACCGGCTTGGGGAATGGTATTGAATCGCCACTTGAACTCACCGGTACGCGCGTCGTAGGCACGCACATGCCCGGGGGGACTTCTATTTTGCATGGTGTAGTCGTAGATTTTCGAACCAACGATGACCGTATTGCCCACGGCGATGGGTGGTGCGCCATGGGTGATATTGCGCATTTCAAATTCCAAACGGCCCAGATTACTCTTCAAGTCAACAAAGCCATTGTCGCCAAAATCGGGATCGGGAAGCCCGGTTTTGATATCGATAGAAACTAACTGCTTGCCCAGCGTGGCGATAAAGATGCGCTCTACTTCGCCATCGGTCCAATACTCGATACCGCGGGTCTGTAGCGGAGAGAAATTGGGCGGGCCGAGCTTGTAGCTCTCGGGATCAAACACCCAAAGTTCTTCGCCGGTGGCGGCATCCAGTGCTACCACCTGACTATGGTTGGTTGCCGTGTAGACTACTCCGCCAATCATCAGCGGGGTGGCACGATAATCCCCGGTGAAATACAGGAGATCTTCATCGATCCGGTAGTCGGCCGAACGCCAGCGCCATGCAATTTCGAGTTGTGCAAAATTGCTGGCATCTATCTGGCTTAAGTCCGCATATTTTGTAGAGAAATGATCGCTGCCATGGCTGTGCCATTCGCCGCTAGAGATGAGTCGAGTCTCCTCGCTGGTTTCCGATGAGCAACTTATCATTACACTCATTAGCGAAACTATTAGTAGTGAAATATTAATTTTTATCATTGTTGTATACCGACGATTTGTTTTAGTGGTGAGTGTTCGCGCTTCATCTTAATTCGGCAGATTCTGTTCCAGAAACTTGAATACCGAAGCATAGATCCGGCGCATTTCATCAGCCGCAAATCCACCGTGTCTACCAGCGGGCACGGTGAGCAATTGATTGGCGACTTCGGCTCGGTCCAGAGCCTGGTGCAACCGCACCGCCTGGGCATAAGGCACAGTCGGGTCAGCATCGCCATGAATGGTGATGATGGGTGGTAACTCCTGGGTGACGTAGTTCAAGGGTGAGATCCGATTCGCGATCTCCATGCGGTCAGGCATCGAACCCAACCAACGCACCGCATAAGACTTTTGATTAATACCCTCCAGCAAATCGCCTACATCGGTGATGCCATACCAGTTTACAATTGCAGCAACCCGTGGTGTCTCTGCACCGAGGCATTGACGACCCAAATCACTATCAGCCGGTAGCATGCCCGTGGTTAATGCCAGGTGACCGCCGGCAGAGTTACCGGACACCACCAACCTATCTGTGTCGAAACCATATTGTTCGGCATTGCGGGCAATCCAGCGCAATGCACACAAACTGTCCTCGACCGCTGCCGGTGCCAGCGAGACATCCCCCAGGCGATATTGAACGTTTACCACTGCCCATCCTTGTTCCAGGTAAGGTAGTAAGCGCAGGACATTGGCCTCCTTGGAACCACCTACCCAGCCGCCGCCATGATAATAGATAAAGGTCGGTACCGGCCCGTCAGCATTGCGCGATTGGTAAACATCCAGCTTTAATTCCTTGCCGTTAGCCCTTAGGTAAGTAATATCGGAAACTACCCTGAAATCGTTCTGCACTGTCGCAGTCCATGCGGCCGACTCAGAGAGTTGGGCCAACGTTGGTGCTACTGGCAAGCTGAAGAGGGCAAGAATTAGTGCTACCGAGGAAAGTTTTCTGGTCATGACTTCGCTCCTTGTGCTTGGTGTTAATACTCTGGTTAAAGCAGATGTCTAAGTAACAATTCAACTGTCTAAGGCTATTATGCGGACCTTAATGTTCACGATTTTTGCAATTGATCTAGTTGTCGTTCCAGTTCAGCTTGTTTCTCGCTAATTCTCTGTTGCTCGGAGAGATCCCTGATTACAAAAATATCGTACAGGGTGTTGCGGTGATCTACTGTCTTCTTGCGTACCAATACGTTAAAAGCATCTCCATTGAGGGTTTCCATTTTTGCTTCGATTTCGGTCAAATCATCGGCTTCAGGATTCTTGTAATTTCCAATAAACAGCTCATCGATGTGAATCTTGCCGATGGTTTGTTCGCTAGTGTACCCAAATTTTTCTCCTGCCTTCTGGTTCCAAGACTGCAGCAGTCCAACTTCATCGGCAACTAAAATTATGTCCACTGTATGATCTAGAATGAATTGCAAATCTTCCTCAGATTGTGTTTTATCCGTTAGCATGGATTTCACCTGCAGATGTGCATATTCGACTTCCGACAGCATGAGTGCTGCTAGCATCATGGGAAATATCAGCATCTCCATGTAGTAAACCAGGAAGAATAGATCTCCCAATTCCAGAGCAGGTTGCCAGCTGCGAATAATCAGTAGTGAAACGCTAGTCATTAACAGGAAAATTCGGCTTGGGGAAGCTGACTTTCCGGTATGCCAGGATCTCCAGACGATCAGAGAGGTAGTGATTAATATTGGTGATGCGTGCAGATACCAACTGAGTGTCGTCACTGGGAAAGCGATCATTAATTGATAGATAGCACTGGCTATGAAAATTACGCAGAGAACACTTATCAAACCAACAGATGTATTACTTACTACTCCTTTAATTCGAATCAATGCAACCAGCAAGAGAAGCGACGCAGAAAACCGGAATAGAAGAGAGAGTAAGTACAGTATGCTCGAGTCGGGATAAACCCCCAGCAGCACATCGGGCACCAGCCTGATGGCTTCGACGGTACCGGCGACGCAGGCGATAACCAGATAAGAATTTCTTGAACTTAGAAAATTTAACCAGAGCCCGAAAATCACGATCGCATTGAGAAGGACAACAAAACCCTGTGCAACCAGAAAAAATGATAGGTCGTTAAATTCCATACTAAATCATACAAGGCAGAATTTAGGGATCAGAGTAAAAACTATGATGCCAAGGCCACTAGTTTATCTTCTGAACTCAATCAGCAAATCAGTGTGCAGTCGATGGCGTAACCGGTGGGCAAAGGTCTACTCCACCCCCATCTCCAGGCTCTCGCTGGCTGCGTATTCTAGTTGTGGTCCGGCAGCCAGCAAAGCCCTGCCTGCGTCGTTATCAGTGAATTTTTCGAAGTTGGCGATAAACAATTCGGCCAGATTCCTCGCCTTGTGATCCCATTCGTTCGCATCGGCATAAGTGTTACGCGGATCGAGAAGATTAGCGTCAACAGAACTTACATCGACAGGCACCTCGAGATTGAAATAGGGCAGCGTGAAGGTTTCAGCCTTATCGATAGAGCCGTCCAGAATGGCATGAATGATGGCCCGGGTTGCCTTGATGGAAATGCGCTTGCCGGTGCCGTTCCAGCCTGTGTTAACCAGGTAGGCGGTGGAGTTGGCTGCCTCCATCCGCTTCACCAATTCCTGCGCGTACTTGGTGGGGTGTAAGGACAAGAATGCCGCCCCAAAACAACTGGAAAATGTCGGCGTTGGCTCGGTAATGCCACGCTCAGTACCGGCGAGCTTTGCCGTAAACCCGGACAGGAAATGATACTTGGTTTGTGCCGGTGATAGTTTGGATACGGGAGGTAACACGCCAAACGCGTCGGCAGTGAGGAAGATCACTCGCTTGGCATGACCACCCTTGGAGACCGGTTTCACTATATTGTCAATATGATAGATCGGGTAGGACACACGCGTATTCTCGGTCTTCGAGCCATCGTCATAGTCGATGACACCGCGGTCGCTCACGGTGACGTTCTCCAGCAGTGCGTCACGCCGAATCGCGTTGTAGATATCAGGCTCACTTTCCTTGCTCAGCTTAATCGTCTTGGCATAACAGCCGCCTTCGAAATTAAACACGCCATCGTCATCCCAGCCGTGCTCGTCATCGCCAATCAGGGCGCGTTCGGGATCGGTGGACAGAGTAGTCTTGCCGGTACCTGAAAGCCCGAAGAAGATAGCGGCGTCCCCGTCTTTACCCACATTTGCAGAGCAATGCATAGAAGCCATGCCGCGCAGCGGTAGCAGGTAATTCATCATCGAGAACATGCCTTTCTTCATCTCGCCGCCGTACCAGGTGCCGCCGAGGAGTTGCATCTTCCCG
>JADFOC010000312.1 GCA_022563075.1 Pseudomonadota bacterium | reverse complement strand
ACTGCTGCGATCCACGATCTGGACCGGAGAAGGTGCATCCAGAGGAGTACCCCGGATGAATGATCCTGTAACGATCACTTCTTCGATAGTGATTTCATTGTCTTGTTGCTGAGCGGCAACAGGAATAGATATTGCGGCAAGTACTGCGAGCGTAATCGCCCGGCGTCTGCCGACGTAGTTTCTGCGCATTAGGTCTTCCCCCTTGCATTCTATTTTTATATTAGGGGTCTTATTTTGTTATCACTACGTGCATCAATACGGCTGGCTACCCCTGAACGCCTCAGAGAATGCATACTGCGATATAACGCAGCCAGTATAGTGTGTTTGGAAACTCACTTGCAATGCCTTTCGAATTGTCGATCCCTGGGCCAGACACCAAGGCTTACTGGTTGATAATTATAGGAAAAGTTGAAAACGAAATGGACATGGTGCGTGCGCGCCAGCGGCCAGCAGGACGCTGACCAAACCGGCAAATCCTGGCAACCAGCCAGGCAACGCCTAGGCGAAGTAATCGCTAGAGTCGGGTAATTGTGGTAACGGCAAGGTGGACACGAGTCATCGCTACGTGCGGCTAATTCAGGGCTCTGCGCAGCTGTTCACGGTGAAAAGCCGAAGTTTCTTCGATGTCTCGCACATATCGGCACACCCGCTTTGGAATGTTTGAGCCCACCGGCGTTTCCTGTCGGCAAACAATTCTCTCTGCCGGCTCCACCGCGGCATTGTACTGTTCTACTTCCGCATCGGTGGGCAGGCGTCGGGTCTCACCCCGGTCCGGGTTGGCGGCGCAGGCGCTCACCATGGCAAATACAGCAACGGTGAATAGTCTGGTGAATCGGGGTAGCAAACGAAGCATAATTGTCTGGTACTTCGGCAACAGTGATCGGCTCTATTGTAATCCCTGATCGTAGAACTTGCATAGTTAGCGACTAAAATGAGCCAGTAAGCGCAGCGGGCGATAATGCGGAAAAATACTCCAACTCGATATTGCGGATCTCTACCGGAATGCCATCCTCAATTTTTGGTCGCAGTTGCAAAACGGATATTTCCTGCAGCGCTTGCTGTCTTACCGATTCATTGTCTGGAGTGGTAGCAAGCAATTGCAGGTTCGTTATCAGGTATTTGAAACCACGGCCCAACTCGCTCGAAGTCGAAGTAGTAGGACTGCGTGTTCGCTGCGAGTTGGCTGTCAGGTTAAATGTCGCCAGTGCTTTTAACTCCGATGTTTCGGCAGTCGAATTCAAAAATTGTAACAAAGGATTCGACGCACCTGGGAAGGTGGATGACCAGGCCACGTAGGTCAATTTCCTATTATTCCCTCGCTGAGACTCTGGCTGCCTACTGACATTGAACTCGGTAATGGGCAATGCTACCGCTCGGTCAAAAAAATCATTCACTTCTGCTTGCTCGAGTCCAGCGGCAATGAATCCAGCAAAGGCCTGTTGATAGAAATTCAGCGCAGAATTTACTCGACCAAACAGCAGTTCCCAGTCACCGAGGTAGACCAAGATCATGGCTTCGATTTCAGCACTGGCAGAATCAGAATTGATATAAAGCGCTCGAATTCTCTGCAACAGTTCGAGACCGATGCCATAGTTCTTCTGCAGCGATTCATTCTTGGGGAGTGTCCAGCCGCTGACAATTCCTGGAGATTCACTCTTGTAGTCATAACTGGTTAAGCCCTTGCGCTTGGTGAGAGTGCTTTGATAGAAATGAGTCAGCACGATGTTATATAGCCAGGGAGGCAGACGCAGACTTGCTGCGCCGAAGGTGGCTTCGATAGCACTTACGGCGCGCCAATTCAGATATTTAGCGGCGATGAGATAACGGCCACTCTCTGCATTATTCACATCGGCTGCTGCTGCCAGGTAAAGTTGATGCAAAATCTCTATTCCGTTTAAGTAGCTTTCGATGTTGACAGAATAGGTTTTGGAATTGAGCCATGCATAGTAGCCTAGATGTTGATCGACAGATTTCCATTTCGCCTGTGCGATTTGTGACTGTATCAATAATTTCAGGGGAGGGAATTGTAATTCCGAGGACAGGCCGTGATTGACTTTAATTGACAGCAGAGCTTCCAAAAATTTGTGCTCTGCGGCGGGGAAATCGCTGTCTCGCAGTGCTGACAGGCCTTGATCAAACAGCTGCTCCGACAATCCCTGCTCGAAATTATCCACCCATCGGGAGTCGATAGTTGGCACTGGCTGTTGACTATGTGCCAAGCTCAACCAGCAGGCCAGGCCGGTCACCGCGAGCCAGGTTAAAACCTTCAAGTAGCTGCGTCGCATAGAGCAGTTGACCTAAAGCAATGAGCGGGAGAGATTTCAGGATACCTGCAATTCCGGCAGTGGGCAATTGCGGCACGCGCTCAAGCATTGCAATATAGCCATACTCCGGTTCCGGCAAGACCCACTATCCATTCATACAATGGCCAGGAACATGACTGGTGTGGCGAGCGCGTAACACGTTATTGCCACTAATCGAGATGTGTCATAGGCTACTGTCATCGCATGGGATGAAGGAGTAGCTATGGCGAATCAGGCAGGTAATAAGATTATCGATCTCTACACTTGGAGTACCCCAAACGGGCGCAAGGTGTCGATCATGTTAGAGGAACTTGGTCTTCCCTACCGGGTATTTCCGATCGACATTACCAAGGGAGAACAGCATGCTGAAGATTTTATCGAGATCAGCCCCAATCATAAGATACCTGCAATCGTCGATCATGAGACTGGCCTCCAATTAATGGAGTCAGGTGCCATTTTAATGTACCTGGCACACAAGACTGGGAAACTGATGAGTGCTATCGGCGACCGGTATTGGCAAGAAATGGAGTGGCTGATGTTTCAGATGGGGCATATTGGGCCCATGCTTGGACAGACTCATCATTTCGTAAAATTCAATCCAGGCAAATCCCCCTATGCCGAAGCGCGCTACCGCAAAGAGAATGCACGCCTGTATCGAGTATTGGAACATCGACTTCAAGGCAGAAACTACATTACCGAGGATTACTCCATTGTCGATATCGCCACTTGGCCATGGATTTCTCGTTTCGAATTCCAGCAGATGGAATTAAGCGAATATCCAAACTTGAAAGATTGGTATCTACGCATCGCAGGTCGTGCTGCAGTGCAAAGAGGTTATGCGGTTCCAACTGAGTTGGAAGTACCTATTCCAGACTAAGCGTTCTACTATTAAGTGGATTGCATTTCAATTGTACTCTCTGGCAAAAGAAGAAACTGACTCCCGAACTGTGGGGATCAGTTTCTCCTTTTGTTATCTAGTCAGTCAGGCTGTCGTAGATGATGTCTCGTGCCAGGTTTCGCATATTCGGTGCATCGGGCCGGCGCGGACCCTGTGCCTGGATCATACCAAGCAAGAACATGTCTTCGGTGGGATCGATCCAGAACCAGGTGCCAGCAGCACCACTCCAGTAATAAGTACCCGGACCGTGAGGAGAGTTGGCCGCATCGGGGTCAGATATGACGGCAAAATCGACTCCAAAACCCACGCCTGCCTGACCCGATCGTTGCGAATTACCCCCCAGATTCAGTTCATCTCGAAGACTGTTGGTGCGCATGATGCGTACCGACTCAGGCGAAAGTATACGGGCTCCATCCAGTTCTCCCTCATCGACCAGCATCTGCAGGAATCTCGCGTAGTCGTGAGTGGATGAAATCAGTCCACCACCACCCGATTCCAGTCTATCGGGGTCGAAGTAACTGGGTCGGTCGGTACGGTGGGCACGTTGCACTAATTTGTTGCGCTCGCTATCCCAGTTATGTACCTCGGCGAAGCGACCTCGATCTGCCTCCATGACATAAAAACGAGTATCGCTCATGCCCAGGGGTTGAAAAATACGCTGCTGCAGAAAGTCACCGAATTTCTGGCCCGACAGTTGCTGCACGATATATCCCTGCACATCGACCGCCACGGAATAGGACCAGGCTGCTCCAGGCTGGAATAACAAGGGTATATCAGCGACTTTGTCGATGAGCATGTCGAGATCATCCGGAAGTTCACCGACCAGGACCTGACGCTGGCCGATGCCATGGGATGGCA
>JADFOC010000311.1 GCA_022563075.1 Pseudomonadota bacterium | reverse complement strand
CGGGTTCGCAGCTGGCCCAAATAACTTCATTGTCTGGTCTGGTGAGTGGCTCTGTTATCTTCTCCTTCATCCTGCTGGGGCTTTTCCCGCTCATCGCAAAAGTTTTAGTCGATGGGATACAACGCAACAAGATCATGAAAAATTACCCGAAACCGAAGAATTTTGACGCCAACGTTGTGGTGATTGGTGGGGGCTCGGCTGGATTGGTGGCGGCCTTGATTGTTGCAGGTGCAAAGGCGAAGGTCATTCTGATTGAAAAACACAGGATGGGTGGTGATTGCTTGAATACCGGGTGCGTGCCGAGTAAATCACTTATCCGTAGTGGACGCATCATGTCTTATATAAATCGGGCCAATGAATTCGGCATAGAGCAGACAAGTGGTACGGTTAATTTTGCCGAGGTCATGGAACGAGTACAGCGTGTGATTGCAACTATTGCACCGAATGACTCAGTGGAGAGGTTCACTTCCCTCGGTGTGGAGTGTGTGTTGGGAGAGGCATGTATCGAATCGCCCTACAAGGTCTGCGTAAACGGGCGCACGATTAACACGCGTTCGATTATTTTGGCCACTGGTGCCAGACCGTTGGTACCGACGATACCGGGACTGGATCAGGTTGACTATCTCACATCTGACTCGATATGGTCGTTGCGTGAATTGCCGCAGCGATTATTGGTTGTTGGCGGAGGGCCGGTCGGTTGTGAGCTGGCCCAGGCGTTTAACAATCTTGGTGCAGATGTCACTCAAGTGGACATGGCGCCTCGCATCATGCCGCGGGAAGATGAAGAAGTATCAGCGAGCGTAACTAAACAGTTTGTCAACCAAGGTATTGTCGTGCTCACCGATCATCGCGTAGTCAAGTTCGAAGTAGTCGATGGTACGTACACCATGGAAGCTGAACATCGGGGAGAAACAGTACGAGTTGAATTCGACAAGGTATTATTGGCGATTGGTCGTAAGCCAAATGTCGAAGGCTTCGGCCTTGAAGGTTTGGCCATGCCGTTAACCGCCCAAGGCACAATTCAAGTGAATGAATACATGCAGACAGTCTATCCTAATATTTTTGCCTGTGGTGATGTGGCTGGCCCGTACCAGTTCACCCACATGGCTTCCTATCAAGCCTGGTTCGCGTCACTGAATGCAATGCTTGGCGGTCTTTGGCGATCCAAGGTCAACTATCATGCTGTGCCTTGGGCTACTTTTACCGATCCAGAAGTCGCTCGAGTAGGGCTCAGTGAGGAGGAGGCGGTACAACGAAACATTGACTATGAACTGACCCGTTATGACATGGCTCATCTTGATAGGGCGTTGGCCGATGGCGAAGCCCACGGTTTCATCAAGGTTTTAACAGTACCGGGAAAGGACAAAATACTTGGTGCTACTATTGTTGGTTATCACGCTGGCGAACTGATCGGTGAGTTTGTGTTTGCGATGACTCATGGTATGGGCTTAAAGAAAATTTCCGCCGTCACTCATATTTATCCGACTCTGTCGGAAGCAAACAAATTTGCCGCCAATGCCTGGCGTAACGCACGACTACCGGAGAAATATTTTCACTTGGCCGAGAAATACTTTCGCTGGCGCCGGAACTGATTAGTAGAGTAGTAGTTTCACCAGTGCGCCTTGCTTGCTGAAAAATTTAGTCGAACGAATATTCGAATTGATGGGTGGTACCCTGAGATGTCATCGCCAGCACTTGTTGATCAGAAATATCCATCGCCACTGCCACCACTGAATAATTAGTCGGCCGCCAAAAATTCTCTTTGGGAGTGATCCAACGCTTTAGCCGATCACCGTTTGATGTGTCCCAGAATTCCAGGGCACCGGTAGAGTTACCAGTTAGCAGCCGTGTCCCATCCTGGTTGAAGCGGCCGGTCATGAAGCTGGTAAAGTTTGGAAAGAAAGCGTAACTATATTGCAGCTTCGATTGCAGCTCGCCAGTGTGCAAGTTCCAAATGTTGGCCTCACCTCGTTGTGTGGCGATAAATCCCAACTGGCCATCGCCTGAGAGTGAGACCGTTTTCACTCGGCCGTTGGTAGTAATATCGCGCAGCAGATTGGCGGTCATTAAGTCCCAATATCTGGCCCTGTTATTGTCCAGTCCGAACAGAGCAAAGCGTCCATC
Organism: Pseudomonadota bacterium; assembly: GCA_022563075.1. Lineage (GTDB taxonomy): Bacteria > Pseudomonadota > Gammaproteobacteria > Pseudomonadales > Pseudohongiellaceae > UBA9145. The sequence continues at coordinate 1,936 of JADFOC010000311.1, read as the reverse complement.
TGCACTGATAGCTAAACTCAGGATTTCTCCTGTTTGCGCGAGTTCGTACACGACACCGCCGCGTTGAATGTCAAAAAGTACTGCAATGCCCCCCCTGAGGCCCAACAATGCTAGCTCGGCGTGGGGCGTCAGTCCTATCCCCACAATGTCTCCGGGTGCGTTGAAAAAACGCAGGGCATTGCCTTGGTGCACGTCCCACAAAACCAGGGCGCGTGCAGTAACAGTTACGGCATAGTCTCCCTCCGGTGAAAAAGCGATGGCGGTAATAGCAGTGACATTACCTGCTTGATGGTTCCAGTTATAGAGTCGCTCGGCATCGGCGGTTCGCCACAGGCTACCGCCATGTTGCATCGATCCTACCAGCGCATAATCGCCATCATTGGAAAACCCTGCGCTATAGACACCTTTAAAGCTGGTAGACCAGCTAGCGATTGGTTTGTCCCTGAAGAAGCAGCCATTCAAAAGCAGAGAAGAAGCCACCAGCAGAGTCAGTACCAGCTGTTGCGGCCTGATTCGGGCAGGGGCTAGGCAGCCACAGGGGGATTGCTTGTTTTGCACTGTCAGTACCCGTGACGGGACAGTGTGTCTACGCCACCAATGGCCTGTGACATTCGTGCACCGTGAAAATGAGTTCGTCCTCCAGTTCAAATCGATGGTTGAGAACACGACCTAATTCGACCAAATCCCGCGGCAGTTCATGCGCGAGATTACTGCTGTGTGCCTGGCTCTCGTATTTATCGTTAAACTCCAGTGCCAGATCGGTGGACTGTTCGATGGCTCTACACAGATCAATGCCGGTGCTGAGGCTGCCATCATTGAATTCTTTGGCCTCGATGATGAGTTCATTGTAAATCTCGAAATGACCCGCCGATACATAGTCAACCAGGGTCTGACAAAACGTATTTATCCGAAAAGAAAGCGAAACTTCCGCTTCTTCCAATACCCTGGGAGTGACAATATTTTCGTAATCCTGAGTTAGTTGAATTCGCTGTTGCATCCAGCGACGTACCATATCATCAACAAGAGCCCAACCTTCCCTAGTTCGCTTACTGCACTTGACCATTACTTAAATCCTTTTGTTGTCTATTGACGAAGACCTCGATGCTGCTGAAACAGAATAAGCAGTGCGACTAATATTCCTGCTTATCTTAAATATAGGTAAGGAAGTTCAATTCGCGCAAGTAGAAAAGGAAATATTTTTGTTCAGGCAATGGTGGATTGATCGCGAAACGCCATATACATGCAAATGCCGAAGAGGAGAATGAAGGCTATCATCGCCATTTCTGGAATTGTCAATATTCCAAGAAACCTGAAATGCACCTCAGCGCAATTACCGTCACCCTTGAGCAGAAAACTGAGAGTTTCCATAAAAGGGAAATTTTCATAGATATAGCTAAGGCCGGGACCACAGGCAGGTACCTGATCCTCGGGTAGATGTTGGAGCCAAATTTGTTTTCCCGCGAAGTAACTGCCAAAGACGCACATCGCCGCCGCGACGTAACCGTAGGTTGCTCTTGTTGTTGCCGACGGGTTATGAATGGCGGCGATCAAACACACAAATCCGCAGAAAATCACGAAGACTCGTTGACTTATACACAGCCCGCAGGGGGACAGCAACAAGACATATTCCATGTACAGAACGATTCCAATGGTGATGACACAGAGTATGAAGACGCAAAAATTGATGATTCTGGGGCTGGGTATTGACATTAATTTCACTCAATAAACTCAAATTTCTAGTGGGGCATATTTTGCGAACCTATTTTAACTATTTTTAGCGTTATGTATAGGCAATGACCAGCGCACAAGTGCTACTTCTCGCTCTGGCAGCCCTTTATTTTTTGTCAACCTTACCGATAGCTATTGATAGCTAGCTGCTATCATTAATAAAGGACAAGGCGGGAAACGGAGCCATCTATGAGTCAACTTACATTCA
>JADFOC010000310.1 GCA_022563075.1 Pseudomonadota bacterium | reverse complement strand
AAAAAGAACACCACCTGCGGCACTAATAAGGGCAGGTACAGCAACCACAACGCAGAGGAACCGGCGCGCCCGTGTCGTTGTTTAAATTGCTGCTCGGATTCTAAGGCGGCTATGGCCAGGGCGATGGCCACTGCAGTTGCCAATACACTGATACTAATCGTGTTGGTTAACGGTGTTGCCAGATCAGGGAGCACCGTGGCCCAGTGCCGTAAGGTCCAGTTGTCGGGAAAACTATTTGGGAAGCGCCAAAACCCGGCGAAGGCGTTCAACAGCAATGCGATAAAGCTCGCCGCCGCGATGCATAGCGCAAGCGGTGCGCCAGTTCGACCGATATAGAAACAAATTTTCTCTCCGCTGCAGCGACTTCCGCCATCCACCCAATAACGCCAAAGCATGGCGGTTACTTTCTCCAGTGCAATCCATAGCCCGATCGCCAATAGACTAACACCGAGTTGCAGCAGCGCAGCGGCGGCGGCCAGAAATCTATTGTTGAGATCGGGATCGTTAAACCAACCCAAAATCATAACACTTAACGTAGGAGGTAAGGTTGGCCCCAGTATCAAAGCAACATCTACGGTTGCCGAGGCAAACACAATAACGGCGAATACCGGCAGGCGCACTAAGGGATAGAGACTGGGCGCCACAGTTTTCAACCAGGCCACAGTCGGCCGGTAACCTAATGAACGCGAGATTGCTACGCGCTCTGCAGGATTGGTTTGCGGCAATGCGGCCAGAGTCAATAGCAACAGGAAAGGAATTTCCTTCACCACCAATGCCAGCATAAGTGACAAGCCCCAGGCATCGTGGACAATAAGCAAGTCTGGCGGTCGCTCCCAGCCACTCAGTCCCGGAGACACAATTCGGGTAAGCAGTCCTGCTGGCGCGATGAGGAATGCCAAACCAAAGGCGGCCGCGGCGTGGGGAATGGCCAGTAATGGTGACACCAGGCGCCTGATCCAGCGATCCAATACAGTGCCGGAGGCACTCGCCAGGAAAAGAAATACCAAGCCTAATGCGAGCAGTGGTGTAATCACGCCCGCCAATAAACTAACTTTAATACTATGGGTGAGGCCTGGCACATCAAGCAGTTCACGCCACGCGCCCAATGAAAAACTGTCCCCACCCAATGCGGGTAAATAGCCAAAGGCTGGCAAGCCAGCAAGCAACGTTCCTCCCAAGATTGGAACGATCAAAAGAATAACCAGTAATGGAGATATCCAGCGCATCAGTGGGCAGTGTAACGTCGCAACCAGGCCTGTTCCAGCGCTGGCATCCAGGACGGGTGCGGCTCCTGGATCTTGCGATTCAGTTCTTCGACAGAAGGTGCGGCGATCCCCATTTCAATGCGATCGAATGCGGCCCTGGCTTCTGTTGAGAGCTTTTCCAATGATAGAACCGAACTGCTACCCATATGCACAGGATCATGCGCCCGAGCCTGCGCTTCTGGTGAAAGCAGAAAGTTAGCGACCAACATGGCAGCGGCTTTGTTTTGCGCATTGAAAGGAATTGCTAAAAAACTGACATTGCCAATCGTACCTTGGTCGAAAACATAGCTGCGGGTACTGGGGGGCAATTCACCGTTGGCAATACTGGTAACCGCCTCACCTGGGCTAAACGAAAAAGCCAGAGAAATTTCTCCATCGGCTAGAAATCTGCGCAGTTCGGCACCCCCGGCCGGGAAAAACCGGCCAGCACGCAATAATGAGGGATGCAACTCGTCTAGATAGATCCACAGGGGTGCGGTTATCAGATCAAAATTTGATTCATCAACTGGCACATACAAGGGGTCAGTTGTCTCAACTAATTCCAAAATGGCTTGTTTTAGGAATGTTGTACCGAGGAAAGCAGGCGGCCGAGGATAGATAAATTCACCTGGGTTGTCAGTCGACCATTGCAACAATTCGCGCATCGAGCCTGGCGGATCATTCAGCCAATCACTGTCATAGTAAAACACTAATTGTGCACGAGTCCAGGGCGATTCCAGACCCTCCACCGGTACCGTGAAGTCTTCTCGCATTTCCGGAAATTGATCAGCATCCACCAGAGAAAAATTGGGTAGCTGCTCTGCCCAGGGACCAAACAGTAAATCATTCTGCTTTAGCGCAGCGAAATTCTCACCATTGAGCCAAAGTAGATCTACCGCACCTCTGGTCATATTACCGGCCTGCTTCTCCGCCAGGATGCGAGAGACCGCCTGCGCTGTATCGGTGAGCTTTACGTGTTGCAAGGTGACTTCATAACGCGCCTTCACTTCACGGCTTACCCAGCCAATGTAGCGATTAATTCGAGTTTCGCCTCCCCATGCATTGAAATAGACCGTTTGCCCACGGGCCTCCTCCGCGACGGATTGCCAGTCTGATGGATCCGGCTTCTCTGCCGAGAGCGCAATATTGATGCTGTAAACCGAAACCACCACCGCCAGCAGCAGCTGTTTTTTATCCACCGTTGCACCGACCATTGATCATGTACATGATGATACGCGACAATTTTTGTTAAGCATTGCTGGCTATTATTCCCATGCGATTCGCTCGGCGCTGTCGCCGATTATCATCCAGGATCTGTCCAAGTACTTCTTTATGAAACCGATCACAGCCAATACACAGATTGGCGTATGCAGTTCCTTGCGGGGTGATAGTCTTGGAGGCTTCAATAAACTGCTCCACATCCCAGCCATGGGTTAATCCCATGCGCTCGGGCTTGCCGGCATTGATGGCTTCAAGCGCGGGTATGCCAGCCAGGCTGTCGAGTATATCCAGCAGTGACTCTTCCACCAGATTCCCCAACGGATGTGCGGTCTTAATACAACAAGGGAATACGTCGCCGGCAGGATCAATTGACACTTCAGAGCCCGCGTATTTATGCTCGAGAAAATTCAGCCCGCCGGACCAGGCATTACAAAAATTGTCGGCCAAGGTGGCACGGGAAAGATCGTTTTCCCAGGCGCGCCCTCTGGGCCATAATTTGCCTATCCAGCTACCTTCGGTGGCTCCAAACATGCTAAACACCGGGCCTTGCTCCTTGGTGCGCGCTTTGCGATCCGCTTGAGAATCCGCATGCTCGATACCGGCCCCCTCCAGCATTTGCGTCAATTTATCCGCCAATGCGTTCTTCTTATCTCCCTCCATGCCGACGTGGTAGTCGTCGAGACCCGACACCGAGATCGACCATATGCCTCGGCCCAGTAGTTCATCAATAATTTGGGGTGTCAACAGATCCCCCGTGGTTTGCACCACCACCTTGACGCCTCCAACAGTGCGGTATTTATCACGAATGGCCTCCAGTGTCGGGTAAAGTACGCGCTCCCGCACGGGATCTGTGAGCACATCGCCGCCGGACAAGATTAGTTTCCCGATCTCCTCCTGATAATGCGCCTGGCCAGGTGCAGGATTTTGCACCACCTGCAGATAAGTCATGGAGGCGGGTAGATTGGCAACAATGAGTGGCGCGTTTTTCTCTGCCTCAGCCACCACGACTTCCAGTTCCTGACGCACGTAAGGCTGAAATCGTTTTTCGTAGCAATGCTTGCAGCGACGATGGCAGTGCCAACAGAGCACGTAGTAGATTGATTCCATCGAATTTCCTTATGGCTTGTGGGCGCAGTGTGCCGGTGTTGCGATTAGGCATTGATCCAAAAGATAATGGGCTTGAACCCATAGGGCAAGCCTGGCCTGCATTTTTCATGAAGAACTTGACCAGGAATTTCTAACGCCTGCCCGAATAACTTGGATTACCTGACCTGGAAATAAGAAACTCAGATGCAGCCCAACACTTAGACCGGCATTTCAGCACTTAGTTTTCAGTGGTAATTGGCCGCGTCGGTATAACAGCCACGCAAAAGCCGTGGGCCGTGGTTCGTGTCCATCAGGAGGGTCGAGCGAATTGATGTAACGCCCTTTCCAGCGCATCGAATTGTAGTGGCTTTGTCAGTTGTGCCAACATACCACTTTCCAGGCACCTTTCGCGGGATTCGTGCAAGGCGTGGGCAGTCAATGCCACTATCGGAAGTTCATCGGTATTTTCTTCTTTCTCGAAATCACGGATGCTACGGCTCGCTGCGAAACCATCCAACACAGG
>JADFOC010000309.1 GCA_022563075.1 Pseudomonadota bacterium | reverse complement strand
TGTTATAGATAAAGGCAAAGAACAAATTCTGTCTGATGTTGCGCATGGTGGCGCGACTTAGTCGTCTGGCCCTGACAATACCCCGCAGATCACCTTTCACCAGGGTGACTCCGGCACTTTCCATCGCCACATCGGTGCCGGTACCCATGGCAATACCGACGTGGGCCTGGGCCAAGGCAGGTGCATCGTTGATACCATCACCCGCCATGGCAACAATATGGCCTTCAGCCTGGAGCCGTTTGATGGCTTCGACTTTTTGTTCCGGCATCACATCGGCGTGGACCTGGTCGATGTCGAGCTTGGCGGCGACGGCTTGCGCAGTGGCGCTGCTGTCCCCGGTGAGCATGACGATGGTGATGCCTTCGGCATGTAGCGCACGAATTGCTGCTACGGTGGACTCCTTAATCGGGTCCGCGACCGAGATCAGGCCGGCTGCCCTGCCGTCGATGGCAATCAGCATCACCGTGCTACCTTGCGCACGTTCAGACTCTGCCTGCTGTGACAGGTCCGCCGCATCAATGCCCAGCGTTTCCAATAACTTGGCATTGCCCAGCGCCACAGTTCGAGCATCGACTTCCCCGGTGACACCCTTGCCGGTTACGGATTGGAAATTACTGGCTTTAACCAGCTCAATCCCTTTCGCTTGCGCCCCGCTAACGATCGCTGCTGCCAAGGGGTGTTCACTGGCACGTTCGAGGCTAGCCGCCATGAGCAGAACCTCTTCTTCACTGAAGCCTGCCTGTGCGTGTACAGCCACTAGCCTTGGTTTACCTTCGGTTAGCGTCCCGGTCTTGTCGACAACCAGGGTGTCGACTTTTTCCATAATCTCAAGCGCTTCCGCATTCTTGATCAATACACCCGCCGCCGCGCCACGACCAGTTCCCACCATGATAGAGATGGGTGTGGCGAGCCCCAGCGCACAGGGACAGGCAATAATCAGCACGGCGACGGCATTAATTACGGCAAAGGCCAGGCGTGGTTCGGGACCCCACCACCACCAGACAACAAAAGCAGTCAAAGCAACGCCAATCACGGCAGGGACAAAATAGCCTGCCACCACATCGGCTAATCTCTGAATCGGTGCCCGCGAACGTTGTGCCGCGGCGACCATAGTAACTATTTTTGCCAGCAACGAATCGGCACCGACTTTCTCCACCAGCATTAATAAACTGCCCGTTCCATTAATAGTGGCGCCGATCAGTTTTTCACCGGGCAGCTTGGCAACTGGAACCGGTTCACCGGTGACCATGGACTCGTCCACATAGCTTTCACCCTCGATGACCATGCCATCCACCGGCACCTTCTCGCCGGGTCGAACCCGCAAGTTGTCACCGGGCTGTACTTGTTGCAGTTGAATATCCTCTTCCGTGCCATCATCTTTCACTAAACGTGCCGAATTCGGCGCCAGCCCCAATAGCATCTGAATGGCGGCATTGGTTCGCGAGCGAGCACGTAATTCAAGCACTTGCCCCAGCAGCACTAACGCGATGATGACTGCAGCGGCCTCGAAGTAAACACCCACCAGGCCACCTTCCATCTGCATCGCCACCGGAAAAATCATTGGTAGCACCAGGGCTACTACACTGTAGCCCCAGGCTACCGAGACTCCCAGCGCAATCAGGGTGAACATGTTGAGGTTCCAGGTCAGGACGGATTGCCAGCCACGGATAAAAAATGGCCAACCACCCCACCAGACGACAGGCGTCGCCAATGCAAACTCAATCCATTGAACGGTGTGCATGGAAAGTCCATTGGGTAACCACGTCGGAAACAAATCAGTCAGCATGGCCAATAGCAACACCGGCAAGGCGAGAGCGCTACTGAACCAAAAGCGTCGACTCATGTAGATGAGTTCTTCGTTGTTCTCTTCCACCGTTACCGTATTCGGCTCCAGCGCCATACCACATTTGGGGCAGTTACCGGGGAGTACCTGTACTATTTCCGGATGCATGGGACAGGTGTACTCCGTTTTCGTCGACACCACCGGCAGGCCCATAGCTTCCAGGGCCATACCACACTTGGGGCAAGTACCGGGCCCCTGCTGTTGGATTTCAAGGTGCATCGGACAGGTGTAGCTACCTGCCTCATCGACTATGTCATCGGCTGATGCTTCTTGCTTATCCAAGTACTGCTGTGGCTGCTCACTAAACTTGAGCAAACAACCCTGGCTGCAGAAATAGTAACGCTGGTGTGCATGATCGAAATAGCGATCTGATTCGCGCGATACCTGCATGCCACAGACAGGATCGGTCAATTGCTGTTTCTCTGTATTCATCGCTGCACTCATGTGGGGTGTCTATTGTTCGGCTGACGGCCTCATGGCTAATAAACAAATTGACTAATAGCATACTGTAGTGGATAAGGGTCGATATTAGGAAATTAAACACTTGTATCTGGAGTAGGTACAGCTTGTATTATATCGAACCTCTAATTCCCATAGCATTGCCAGATCGATGAAATCATGAAAAGTACGATTGCAAAACTGCTCTTCGTCATCCCGATGATGCTGTCAACGTTATTGAACTCTCTTTATGCACAGGCCCAGGCCGTCGAAAGAGAGTTTGAGGACGTGGCAATATACGTTGGTGGGATGATGAAAAGCCGCAGCGGCGCTACCTGACTGGACTGACCCGACGGGGTCTCCGCGGCTCTGGTAGAGCTCGCAGGCATTCATGATGTTGAAGTGTTTCTCGACAGGGATGCCTTTACCCTGAGTTATGAGCCAGCTCTGGTGAATTTGGAGCAAATTACCCAAACCATCACCGACCTTGGTTACCAGCCTGAAGTGATCATCGGTGGACTGCAGCCGCTGAGCCCCTCTCCTGCGGTGAGCGGCCCCATCCCGGAACCGCTGGCGTCGACGCTAACACTTGCAAAAGAAGAAAATAAATTCGTTTTTATCGATTTTTACGCGCCTTGGTGTGGCCCTTGTATTATTATGGAAGAGATGACACTAAGTGACCCCGTAGTCAAACAGTCGCTTGAATCATTTGTGTTTCTCAAAGTAGATACGGATGTTTATCCGGAGGTCGCCACGCACTACAATATAATCGGTATGCCGACATTAATTGTTGTCGATAGTGGTGGAATTGAAATTTGGCGCCAGGTAGGCTCCATTAGTGCCGATGAATTAGCTTTGCAACTCAACAATTTGTAAGAAGCTCTTCGAATGGTTGGTGCGGCAGAGATAAGAGTAATGTAATTAATTTGAATCGGGAGGTTCTTATTGTGAATACGATTGCGCTAGCGCAAAAAAGGTCAGGGAAACTTGGCTGGTTCGCTCTCCTATTTTCAGTGTTGCTTTTGACCAGTAGTTTCTCCTACGGGGATACGAACAGGGAACTAGTGGCAGGAGAAGAACTTATAACACTGACAGTAGAGAATATGACCTGAGCTGGTTGTGTTGTTGCCGTGCGCAACTCATTGACATCCCTCGAAGGTGTAAACGAAGTAGAAGTAGATTTGGACGAAAAAACGGCGGTGGTGATTTACCAAACCGCCAAGATTGATATTGCCAAACTGACCGAGGCAACAACAGACGTGGGTTTCCCCTCGTCGGTTAAAATAGCGGTTAATTGATTAAGTTAGCATGATGTCAAAAAGACCCGGCTCGCTGCCGGGTTTTTTAGTGTGGGTTGCCTCAGGTGACTCGCTGCCAAGATGGAGAATACGATGCAGTCCCAGACTATGATCTGCTCAACTTGCGGTTGTTCACTGATTCGATTAGGTATCAGCAAAGAGCAAGCCGTGCGTTATGAGTACCAACTGGTTACTCACTTTTTTTGTTGCCAGGGATGCCTTGAACTTTTTAAGCAGACGCCCGAGACCTTCCTCAAGGAAACAGGTGATATTGTTGTTTGCCCAACCTGCCTCGCAGAAAAACAAATCGCTTTCACCGTACCTCTCAAGTTTGAAGATGAAGAGCTGCACTTTTGTCGTTGTCCTTTTTGCCTGGACACATTTAACAAAAACCCACAATATTATGTGGATAGACTGGCAGGGGAGATCGAATTCAAGGGCCTGTTTGCCGATAAGGCGGTAGCTTGTTGCCACTGAACACCGTTTTCAAGTTCCTTCGTTTT
>JADFOC010000308.1 GCA_022563075.1 Pseudomonadota bacterium | reverse complement strand
GAACGAGCAATAAACCCTGAGTAATAAAGTAGCCGCCATCCAGATGGTCAGCACCGCCGATGTGCCGACGAACCTGGAAGCCGCCGCTCGCTTAATCGCCGCGGCCGCCTCCGATTGCGCGGAACTGGTACTACTGCCGGAAACCTTCGCCGTTTTGGAGGGTGGCCCCATGCGTCAATACGGGGAGCTCGAAGGCACCGGCACCACTTTATTACAAGGATTTCTGTCCGCACAAGCCAGCCGCCACCAGATAATGCTCGTCGGCGGTACGATTCCACTGATATCCCGTCCCGGCACGTCAGAGGACGATCCCGACAGACTGATAGCAGATGGTCGGGTACGCGCCAGCAGTCTGGTGTTTGACAGTACCGGCCAACAAATAGCCCGCTACGACAAGATCCACCTGTTCGATGTGACGGTGGATGATAAACAGACACAATATTCAGAATCCCGAAGCTACGAAGCCGGCAGCGAGATTGTCACTCTCGATACGCCACTGGGGCATCTCGGTTTATCGGTCTGCTATGACATGCGCTTTCCTGAACTGTATCGGCAGCTGTTTCGCCGTGGCGCCGAGATCGTGACGGTGCCTTCGGCGTTCACCAAGGTCACCGGCGAGGCCCATTGGGAGACCTTGCTAAGAGCACGGGCTATCGAAAACCAGTGTTACGTTATCGCCGCCGGCCAGGGTGGTAGACACAGCGAATCGCGAGAAACCTGGGGCCATTCCATGATCATCGACCCGTGGGGATCGGTGCTGGCATTGGTTGAGGAGGGTGAGGGCATCGCGATTGCTGCGATAGACCTCGAATACCTGCATCAGATTCGCTCCAGAATGCCCATCGTCGAACAGCTCAAGTTATAACTCGAGGGCACTGCAGCTTGCTCCAGTCATTATTCTTAATTTATGATGCGGCGTCGTCGACTTTGCATCAGGGGCTTCACCATCAACAAAAGTCTAATCAGTAATCTCATTGCTGCCGCACTGGTGTTGTTGGGTCTTAATCTGGATGGTAGTTACCGGGAATACGTGTTAACGATCGGCCTGTTCGCGCTTTCCGGGGGTATTACCAATTGGCTGGCAGTACATATGTTGTTCGAACGCGTGCCGGGGATTTACGGTTCTGGCGTTATTCCCCTGCGCTTCGAAGAGTTCAAAATGGGTATAAGAAGGCTGATCATCGATCAGTTTTTCAAGCCTGCCGATCTGGAAACGTTTTTTCATGGTGCCGGCGAAACCGCGGAGGAATTGGCTGAGCAGCTGCAGCAGGCGGTCGATGATTTCGATCTGGATACCGCCTTCGAATCGCTGCTGGATGTCATCATGGCGTCATCATTGGGGAGTATGCTGGGTATGGTGGGAGGTCGAGCTGCTCTCGATTCGCTGAAATCGCCCTTTGTTGCAAACATGCGGGATTTTTTCAGAAAAGAATTTTCAGATTCCAGATTTCAGGCAAAGATCCAGGAAGCGCTCCAATCAACACTGGATGATGCAGCTATTCGCGCTAAACTGGAACTGATGATCGATCAGCGACTCGACCAGATGACTCCGCAAATGGTCAAAGACATCATTCAGGAAATGATCAGGAAGCATCTGGGGTGGTTGGTGCTATGGGGATGTGTGTTTGGTGGAACTATAGGTTTGGTGGTTACGCTATTCGCTAACTATTAGTCAAGATCGTCGAATAATGACTCAGCCACTAATTTTCCGGGTTACACCATTGCTTGTAACTATCGGTTACTTCGAATCCGCTTGGCCGCATAATTGACTCCCCATTCTATTTATGGCTCGGTGATGGCTGGATGACCGGTCATCAATAGTCCCATAAGTCAGTGTCTATCGGCCCTGTGATGGAGATCACCCTATTTCTGTAGTGGCCCGAAAAAGTCGTTTTCGATTCGGTTCAGGTTGCTTACGGGGAAATCAGGGAAAAAATATCTACTCAACTAGTGTAAATTTTATGCGACTGTACTACAATAGCGCGCTCTCAAATATGGGGTAAAAAATTCACTACTCGGTAGTGAATTTTTTTGTTATTAACACTGTGATTAGTATACTGAGTAGATAAATATGGCACGACCAGTCGAGTTTGATGAAAACAAAGTCTTAACCAATGCAATGGAGCAATTTTGGAAGGAAGGATACGAAGCAAGTTCGGTCCAGAAACTATTAGATTGCACAAATATTAATCGAGGCACACTCTACAATTCTTTTGGGGATAAGGACACATTCTTTAAATCCTGTGTCGATCAATACAATAAGATCATCGACAAACATATCCTCGCTTCGCTAAAAAATGACAAACTCAGTGCCTGGGATGCCATCGCTGCCTATTTCGATGAAACCGTGGTCAATGTGTCCAACAAGCATCGCAGCATGGGTTGTCTGTTGGTGAATTCACTGTGTGAAAGTATTAACTATGACAGGGACATGAAGAAGGTCGTGAGGTCATCGTTGTCGACCATTCGTAAAGCTCTGCTAGTCAGACTCAAGGAAGCGCACAAGAAGGGCAAGGTGAAGAAAGGCGTCAGTGCCGAATTTGCCGCAGACGTTCTGGTGAACTCGCTACACGGAATCCGAGTAAATTCAAGAGATGGCAAGAATGCCAAGCAGCTGAAGGAACTGGCAAAATTCGCGATTAATTCGCTGAAGAAATAGCCAGCCCTACAAATATTGTGGGCACAAGGATTAAGCAAAGAGGGAGGCCAGCGGCCTCCCTCTTTGCTTTTGGGGCTTTTGCTTCTGCGGCAATCATTGATATACTCTGAGCTGGTTACCCGTTCAAACTGCAGTCAGGACTTAACAATGAAAAGAATTGTCGGTAGGAAGAGTGTAGATGACGCCAAGATCGACTTAACGCCGATGTTGGACGTGGTATTCATCTTATTAATCTTCTTCGTGGTTACTGCAACCTTCCTGTCGGAGACCGTCATTAGCGCAGCCAGTAGCGATAATAACAGCGATGCGCCACCGCCAGATCCCGATTCTCCGAAGAATATCCTTTTCGAGATTGGTCCGAATAACGAAATCATATTGAATGGGGCACCGCGCCCTATTATCGCCACCCAGGTCCGTTCAAATATCGATCAGCTCAAAGCAGAGAATCCTAGTGCTTCGGTTATTATTCAACCAGACCCCGCTTCCCAGGTAGCGACCCTGGTGATGATTATGGATGCCGCCCGACTCGCTGGTATGACCAATATTTCGATAGTCGAACCAAACTAAGACTCAAATAAGCAGCTCTGTTAAGACGCACCCTCTGTGGACGGTGCGTTTTTTGTTGGACGGACCTGATCACTTGGGTTACATGGTTAACCCACAGCGCCATTACTTGTTAGACTTCGATCATTATGAAAAATCGGTGGAATCAAAGTGCCGCTCGTCAGCAGGCGAAGCATGAGCAAATCGGGTTACGTGTCTACAGTTCTCAATTGCTAGGCCAGGATGCTGACCTGGTCATGCATGGGGGTGGCAATACCTCGGTTAAAGGCGAGCTAGAGAATGTCTTTGGTGAGATAGAACGGGTGTTGTTCGTCAAAGGCTCCGGTTGGGATCTTAGAACTATCGAGGCACCGGGATTTCCACCGGTTAAGCTGGACTACCTGTTGCGGCTGGCCGAACTGGGCCAACTAAGTGACGCTGAAATGATGCGCCAGTTGCGTCTGGCGCTGCTCGATCCGGCCGCACCGACGCCGTCGGTCGAAGCGATACTCCACGCCTTGATTCCCCACAAATATGTAGATCACAGCCATGCGGATGCGGTTGTGGCCATCAGTAATACAGCCGATGGCGAAGCCAGGCTGAGGCAGCTCTATGGCGACGACGTGTTGATTCTGCCTTATATCATGCCGGGGTTTATACTTGCCCGGCAGGTGGCGGCAGCGACTAAGACGCTGGACTGGGCGAGCATTCGGGGCATCGTACTGCTTCACCACGGTATTTTTACTTTTAACGATGATGCCAAGACCAGTTATGACACGATGATCGATTTGGTGAGCAAGGCTGAAGCCTATCTGCAACAGGAGCTCGATCAGGAATGTGAGGCGAGCTTCGACTATCGGCCTACAGCAAGCGATTGTCTGCAATTGGGTCAGTT
>JADFOC010000307.1 GCA_022563075.1 Pseudomonadota bacterium | reverse complement strand
CCTGGTTGTTACTGGGTTTTTAAATGGGGTTGATTCGCAGATTTGCAAGCGTCTGGCTTGAACTTCCGCACTCTAGCCGGCTTTATTGCAGGGGTGGATAGGACTCGTAGAAATCACGAGCCTCCTCGCGCCTTGAGGCGAGGATATCGAAACGCGCTTTAATGTTAGTGATGGCACGCCGATAGTTGTTGGCTGATTCTTGATCGCTACGATCACCGGATTCGGCCCACTGCCTGGTTATTTCCGACGCGGCACCGAAATCGTCCAACGCCACCAGCGACATGGCAAATAATTGCAGTGTGTTGCTTGGATTGCTTAGATCACCCTTGTCCACGGCGATCTCAAATGCATCAACCGCTGCCTGATAATCATGCAGCACAAAGTTAATGTACCCCACGGTATCAAAGCCATCACCGTTTTCTATTAATTCGGCAGCGCTTTGCGCTGGTCCTAACGCGCGTTCAAATTCACTGGCTATCATCAACATCTGTGTAACCGAAATCAGATTATCTTCGTCCTGCTCAACAATACCTGCATCAAATCCGGCTTGAATAATCTTGGTGCCGCTATAGGGAATATCCACGCCGGCCATGGATTGCCCGAGATTTACGTAGCGATTCTCATCATCGATATGACCCTTCAGATAGGCAAGATTCAGTGCATGCAAGGCTCGCTCAAAATCATCGAGACTCGAATAAATCGCGCTGAGATTTTGCCAATCTCTGGTATTATCGAACAGCATTATCATGGTTTTGGTAAGCTCCAGGGCGCGATCATAGTCCTCAATTTGAAAATAAATTCCATTCAAGTAGGAATAATCACTGCGGCTTAACTCGCTACCTTCATCGAGCAAGAACTCCATATAGCTTATCCAATAGGGTAAAGCTTCGACATATTGTTCGAGCTGATAGTGGCCATAGGATAAGCCTTTGTACACAAGATCATCTTCCTCCAGGGACGATGCACGCCATAGTTCATAATTACGGATCGATTCCGACCAGTTTTCTTCGGCTGAATACAGTTGCCCCAGGGAACGCAAGGTTCGTAGCCGTGTGCTTTCGCGCAATGTTTCGATGGTCAGTATTTGTTCGAAGATTCGCAGCGTTTCCGGATAATTTTCCGTGGCCAGGTAATAGTTGGTATAAAAGTTGAGTATCGTTGATTTTTCGAAATCGTTCATACGCTCGTAGCGACGCTCGTAAAGTCGGTCCAGTTCTTCTTTAGCGCCTACTAAATCGGGTTCATCCTCAGGATCTTCTGGTGTCATCATTTCCTGAATGCGCATGATAGACCGTTGTACCTGGGTACCGAGGGTTCCGGCGGTGCGTGCTTCCGGAGGTGCTCGCTGTTCGTCAGCTGCCTGTACTATAGCCGCCGGCCACAATGGCACGGCAAGTACTACAATCAGCGCGCCCAGCTTAAATTGATGGCAAATTCTCATTTTCATCCAATTAATCCTCAAGCGTGTAACGAAACAGATATTGCACACCGCTAACATCCACCCCGATGCCATCTCTTACTCGAGGCTGAAACTTAAATCGGTTAGCCGCGCGCACCGATGCACGGTCGAAGATATTGGGCGGTTCTGAGTCCACCACCACAACCGTCTCTTCTATTACGTTACCGACTCCATTCACGGTAAAAATCACCAGACACCAGCCGGTGATTCCGCGTTGTAGAGCGCGAGTCGGATACTGAGGGGCGATCGCCACCAGCGGTAAAAAATTACCGTCAGTTGCCGCTATCGAAGCGTTGCTGAGTTGCAGACCGGTATCAATTTCTATAACCACCCGCGCTATGTTCAGGGATGGCCCACTGTCCAAACTGATTTGCTTGTCTGGTATGTCAGGCTGATCCTCGTTAACGTCCTCGATCAACTCGGGTTTATCGATTTCTTCGATCACGTCGAGCACGATCTCCGGCATGGTGGCATCCACCATCTTCACCACGGTAACGCGTGCGTCAAATTGATCACCGGTAGCGATTAGTGCTTGCATGAAATAGAACAGGCCGAGAGTAACCCCGGCAGCCATGCACATAGATACAGCCCATCTGATTACTATCATCGTTTATGCCTCCGCCGCGATTGACACATCTAGAATTTGCGCTGCTCTTGCTGCTTCCAGAATGATCAACAGCTGCTCATTGTTCGCGTCCCGGTCCGCCTGAATAATCACTACGGAGTTGGGCGCATCGGCTAGCCGTAGTTCAAATCTTGACCGAATAAAGCGTGGATCGATCTGATCACCGTCTATCCAGATGTCTCCGTCTGCGCTAACGGCGATTAAGATCAGATCGCCGGCAGTGGGATCAACTAGCGATGCTTCCGGCTTGCTGACATCGATGCCAGCTTCGGTGACAAATACCGATGTCACGATAAAAAAGATAAGCAGGATAAACACAACATCCAGCATCGGAGTTAAATCAATCTCACCCGCCTCTTCGGCTTTTCCCTTCCTCGATAATCCTGATTTCATTACTATTTCGCCCTGAGTTAAAACTGACAGTTAACTGTTTATTCGCTTAAAGGTAAGTGGTCTGCCAACAATTCGAGATCACGATCCACCTTCGTATTTAGATAATTAGACGCAAAGATGCCGGAGATTGCGCCCACCATGCCGGCCATGGTTGGGATTGTTGCCTTAGACACTCCCCCCGCCATTGACTTCGCATCAGCACCGCCGCTCACTGACATCACGTAAAATACTTCCATCATGCCAGTGACTGTGCCAATCAATCCCAACAGGGGACAAATGGTGACCAACACCTCAATAATCGGCAATGTGGACCTTATATCCAAGGAGATCTTGGAAATCATCATGAGACGAATCTGGTGAGCATTCCAAGATTTAGTATCCGAGCGTGCGTTCCACGCAGCCAATGTGAGTTTGACATTGGCTTTGTGGGTAGTGTTGAGATACCAGATCCTTTCGAATATCAGTGACCATTTAATCAACAGCAATCCGGCTATGATCGTCAGCACAGGGCCGCCTCTGGTCATAAACGTGTTCACTGCATCCGTGATATCCAGAATAAAAAAATACATAAGGATATTCCTCTGGAATTAGGCTCGATTCTCGGCTGCTTGCTCCGCTTTTTGTGCAATCATACCCGTGGCCTGTTCTTCCAAAATATGAATGATGGAATCACTGCGGCTCTTCAGTACGGTGTACATGAAGATGGTAGGAATCGCCACTACGATACCTAACACCGTAGTCATTAACGCCGATGAAATACCGCCAGCCATGATGGTAGGATCCCCTGCCCCGTACACGGTAATCTGTTGAAAGACCACGATCATACCGGTAACCGTTCCCAGCAATCCTCCCAAGGGAGCGATAGTGGCAATCATCTTAATCAGCGTAAGCAGGCTCTCGAGGGCGGGGGTTTCATGTAAGATCGCCTCACCTAATTTCAATTCCAGAGTTTCTGTATCGGCCTTCGGGTTCGCCTCAGCCACCAATAACACCCTGCCCAGCGGATTATTCTTGGCACCTTTGTCGCTTTTCAACTGATTACGGACCTTGATGGTGATAAGTGTCAGTATCAGTAAACGATAAAACCCCATTATCATGCCAACGATACCAACTCCGATGATGATGAAACCAATGACCCGGGCATTGGCCATCACCTGTTCTTGAGCACTGGGGAAGTTGACGAGATTAGCCATCACCTGCCCGCCAACACCGCCGGTGGGGTCAATTCCAACCTTGGTGAAACCGGTGGTGGCACTTTCCAGTTCCCTTGCGGCTGACACCCAACTCGCGCTCGGCTGCTTCGGTAAGACTTGCAAATGACCAATGGCACCGCTGTAGCTGAGATAGTCACCTTCTGAGATGCTTTGGAAGGCGCCGATGCGAGTGATTCTCCGATTGGCCGTGTCGCCATTAGGTAGTGTCACATTGCCGTTGTAAGTGACAACACGAGCAGATTCGGTCATCTCCTGCTGCATAAAAAACCAGAAACGCTCGATTTCGTTGATCTCCAATTGGCTGATGGTGCTGCCTGCTTTTTCGATAAAGTCTTCAATCGCTTCGGTTCGGCCTGGATATTGCGCACTGATTAATGAATTCTCGCAAGTACTCAGAAAGTCCCCGGCCAC
>JADFOC010000306.1 GCA_022563075.1 Pseudomonadota bacterium | reverse complement strand
TGATCAGCTTATTGCGATCTAACAGCTGCATTCGGTAAATTCCCAAGTTTTGCCGCTCTTTCTCGGGGCCTCTGGTTATTACCAGCGGCCAGGTAATCAGGGGCGCCACGTCACCAGGCCAGCAAGTCTGAATTGGTAGAAAAGACAAATCTAACTCGTTCTCTTCGATAACCACGTCCTGACAAGGAGCCGACTTTTTCACTTTGGGGGCGATATTGAGTACGCTCCTGTAACTGGGCAGGTTCTGCCACAAGTCCTTCCAACCACTGGGAGGTGTAGGTTCTTTGAGAAACGCTAAGAGTTTGCCGACATCCCTTAGCCCGGTAATGTCCTCCTGGCCCATCGCCAGCGCGATGCGACGTGTATTACCAAACAGGTTGGCCAATAATGGAACGCTAGATCCCTTTGGATTTTCAAACAGTAAAGCAGGCCCGCCACTGCGCAGTGTGCGATCGCTGATCTCAGTAATTTCCAGATAAGGATCGACTTCGGTTTGAATTCGTTTTAGCTCTCCCTCTTGCTCGAGTAATTCAAGGAAGTCTCGCAAATCTTTAAATGACATGGGTCGCTGGTCAAAATTGCCTGGTGGAGAAATCAGTTAGGGATAATAGATGATGGGGTCTTTAGCTTACTTGCGTTTCATCGAATTGATAAATTCTTCATTTGTTTTTGTATCCTTCAAGCGGTCCAGGATAAATTCCGTGGCCGCCACGTCTTCCATGGAACTGAGCAATTTTCGTAGAATCCACATACGTTGCAATTCTTCTTCTGTTGTCAGTTTTTCTTCCCTCCGCGTTCCGGAACGACGTACGTTGATGGCTGGGTAGACGCGTTTCTCTGCGATCTTGCGATCCAGATGCAATTCCATGTTACCCGTTCCCTTAAATTCTTCGTAAATCACTTCATCCATCTTCGAGCCAGTCTCTATGAGAGCCGTCGCGATAATGGTCAAACTGCCCCCCTCTTCGATGTTTCGCGCGGCACCGAAGAATCGCTTGGGTCGTTCCAGGGCGTGTGCATCGACACCTCCGGTCAGCACCTTGCCTGACGAGGGGATGATCGTATTATACGCTCTCGCCAATCGCGTAATCGAGTCGAGCAGGATGACTACATCTTCCTTGTGTTCTACCAGACGCTTGGCTTTTTCGATGACCATCTCTGCCACCTGCACATGACGCGACGGTGGTTCATCAAAGGTGCTGGCAACCACCTCGCCTCGCACCGAACGCACCATCTCTGTTACTTCTTCCGGCCGCTCATCAATCAGTAGTACGATGAGCCGACATTCTGGATTGTTCTTCGTTATCGATTGGGCCATGTTTTGCAGAATTAATGTCTTACCAGCCTTGGGCGGCGATACAATCAATCCGCGCTGGCCTTTCCCAATAGGCGCAGCCAAATCGATAATTCTTGCGCTCAAGTCTTCCGTGCTACCGTTGCCAATTTCCAGTTTAAGCCGTTCATCGGCGAAAAGAGGGGTGAGGTTCTCGAACAGGATTTTATTTTTGGAACCTTCGGGCGAATCAAAATTAACACTGCTAATCTTCAATAAGGCAAAATAACGCTCACCATCTTTTGGTGGTCTTATCTTGCCAGCAACAGTATCGCCAGTGCGCAAGTTAAAGCGACGAATTTGACTGGGAGATACGTAGATGTCATCCGGTCCTGCCAAATAGGAAGCATCAGCAGAACGCAAGAATCCAAAACCATCCTGCAGAATTTCTAGCACACCATCGCCGTAGATATCCTCGCCATTCTTCGCATGTTTTTTGAGGATGACAAAAATAATGTCTTGTTTGCGAGTCCGCGAAATGTTGTCTAATCCCATTTCGTGTGCGGTATCTAATAGTTCTTTGATTGGTTTTTGCTTGAGTTCAGTCAGATTCATGATGAAGAGTCTTTTTGTGGGATTCGAATAGGTTATAAAGATGGAATGGTGAGCAAGCCGCTTAAACTGCGATTGGCATACACATCAAAGTGTCATTGAAACAAAGGGTAAAGCCTAAGGAATCGGTGGTTGGGTTAAAAAGTATGTTGGGTTGAAAACTGAATTTCTAGTTA
Organism: Pseudomonadota bacterium; assembly: GCA_022563075.1. Classification (GTDB taxonomy): domain Bacteria; phylum Pseudomonadota; class Gammaproteobacteria; order Pseudomonadales; family Pseudohongiellaceae; genus UBA9145. The sequence continues at coordinate 2,050 of JADFOC010000306.1, read as the reverse complement.
ACTGGAGCGCGGAGAAAAGTTTGTCCGATGGAATTATCTGCCAGCTTCTATTTGTTGCTAGCTAGCTTTATTATTTAATACAGTAAGATACTGACTGTCATGTTTTGAATAATTGTCTTCCAACGATTTCTTAAATATAGACCTACTCTACAATTGTGTCCAGATTTTATTCACTATTTATTTTGGATCAACGAATTAAAAGGGTATAACTCTTTTCGAGCTAGTTCTGATCTTCGTCAGGGTATTTGAAACAGTCGATTAGCTTATTTGCCAGCGGAAACTTCCACATCCTGTGGTGTCCCGAGAATATGTAGATACCACATTAAACGCAATTTAGATCACGCTGTCAATAAAAGCCGAAAGCTGGGACTTAGAAAGCGCACCAACTTTAGTGCCAGCGACGTCACCATTGTTAAAAATTATCAAAGTCGGTATACCTCGAACGCCATATTTTGGTGCTGTGTCGGTATTCGCATCTACATCCATCTTACAAATCTTCAATTTGTCGCCGTATTCATCGGCGAGCTCTTCCAGAACCGGTGCAATCATCTTGCAGGGTCCGCACCATTCCGCCCAGAAGTCCACGAGAACGGGGCCTTCCGCCTTCAGTACGTCTTGTTCAAAATTACTATCAGAGGTGTGAACGATATTGCCGCTCATGCGTCTATTCCTTTGTGTTTGGAGAGTTTTTTAGGCATGCAACAGAGAAACTTACTAGTAGGCGACCAGGCGGCTTGAAGTGCTCGATTACACACATTTATGTTGCTGTATGATAAGGCCAAAAATGTAAGTTTCAAGTAGTAAGCAGGCAACGCCCCTAGAATCATTGCTCACGGCTGCAACAGAATAGCAGCTTTCTTCGCAAAATAAGTGAGGATGGCATCGGCCCCGGCACGTTTGATCGAGATCAGGGATTCCATGATAACCGCGTCTTCATCCAGCCAGCCATTCTGAACGGCGGCCATATGCATCGCGTATTCGCCACTCACCTGATAAACGAAAGTAGGCACCCCGAATTCATTTTTGACTCGGCTTACAATGTCCAGGTAGGGCATCCCAGGCTTAATCATCACCATATCAGCACCCTCGGCTAAATCCAGGGCCACCTCATGCAGCGCCTCATCGCTATTCGCGACATCCATCTGGTAGCTGTATTTATTGCCACCGCCCAGGCCGCCACTCGAGCCCACGGCGTTGCGAAACGGGCCATAGTAGCTTGACGCATATTTGGCAGAATAGGCCAGTATGCGTGTATGAATCAGCTTATGCTGTTCCAGCTCAAGTCGGATCGCGCCGATACGGCCATCCATCATATCTGAAGGCGCCACAATATCGGCACCCGCCTCAGCATGGGATAGTGCCTGTCGCACCAGCACTTCCACCGTTTCCTCGTTGAGCACATAACCGCTACTGTCGATGATGCCGTCCTGGCCGTGAGTGGTGTAGGGGTCAAGCGCGACATCGGTAATCACGCCAAGCTCCGGCTGGCTGGCTTTCAACTCACGCACCGCAGTCTGTACCAGTCCCTGACTGTTAAAAGCTTCGTGTCCATTCTCGGATTTTACCGATACCGTGGGAGCCGGGAACAGGGCTATGGCGGGAATCCCGAGCGCCACTAATTCTTTTGCTTCCTTAACTAGTTCATCGATGCTGAGACGGAAAATGCCGGGCATGGCATCGATTGTTTGTCGCTGATTTTCCCCGTCGACAATAAAAATTGGAAAGATCAGGTCATCTGTCGTCAGGCGTGTTTCCCGCATTAAACGCCGGCTGAAATCATCGCGTCGCATGCGACGCATGCGGCTCACCGGAAACTCGCGGCTGAAATCAAATATGGGCACTTGGAATCTCTTAACTTATGATAAGTAAGGGTTTATATTCTCCCGGGGCAACTGCAACAGGTTTATAGCATATCGAATTTCGATAGCAAGGATAATATAGCGCTTGGTTTACCAGGGGCAGGGTGAGATATATCTGGTTCTTCCAATAGAAGGCGAATAGGTTTAAGTGAGTAAAAACAGAATTCTTTTAGTGGGACTCATCGTTCTGA
>JADFOC010000305.1 GCA_022563075.1 Pseudomonadota bacterium | reverse complement strand
TCTCCCAATTTTTGGGAACGAATTCAACTTCTCCATCTTCCAACGCTTTGATCGCGGGCTGTGCCAGAGACTGGACCGCCACATACCACTGATCGGTCAGATAGGGTTCGATCACTACGCCGCTACGATCGCCGCGGGGTATTGTTAGTTTGTGCGGTTCGATCTTATCCACCAATCCCAAGGCTTCGAGATCGGCGACCACCTGTTTGCGTGCTTCAAAACGTGCCATGCCCTGGTACGCATCTGGTGCATTTTGATTGATGTTGGCATCATCTGTGAAGATATTAATCATCTCCAGGTTGTTGCGTTTGCCCACTTCATAGTCATTGAAGTCGTGGGCAGGTGTGATCTTTACACAGCCAGTACCAAACTTAGGGTCCACATGGTCGTCCGCAATGATTGGAATCTTGCGATCACACAGTGGCAGATCAACAAATTTGCCCACCAGGTCCTGGTAGCGATCATCTTCAGGATGCACCGCGACGGCGGTATCACCCAATAAGGTCTCCGGGCGAGTGGTGGCAATCGTTACATAAGTACTACCCTGGGCGGTTTTCTCGCCGTCAGACAGTGGATAGTGGAAATGCCAGAGCGAGCCGGTTTCTTCTGCGGAGATTACTTCCAGATCGGAAATGGCCGTGTTTAATTGAGGGTCCCAATTAACCAGGCGATTACCGCGGTAAATTAAGCCTTCGTCATATAAGTCGATGAATACTTTTTCCACCACGGCGGATAGCTGTTCATCCATGGTGAAGCGTTCACGAGACCAATCCAGCGAGGAACCCATGCGCCGCAACTGTTGGGTAATAATATCGCCCGACTCCTGCTTCCACTCCCAGACTTTGCCAATAAAGTCTTCGCGTCCTATTTCTAGACGACTGCTCCCGGCCGCGTTCAGTTGACGTTCGACTACCATCTGGGTAGCGATGCCTGCGTGGTCTGTGCCTGCCTGCCACAGTGCCTGTCGTCCCAGCATGCGATGATAGCGAGTGAGGGCATCCATGATCGCATGCTGAAAGCCATGCCCCATGTGCAGCCTGCCAGTGACATTAGGTGGTGGAATAACGATGCAGTAAGGCTCGCCATCGCCCTGGGGAGCAAAATAGCCCCGTTGCTCCCAGGTCTTATACCAGTGATCTTCCAGTTGTTGTGGTTGGTAAGTCTTATCCATGGTTTACAGGTCGTTGCCGAACTTCAAAAAGGCGCAAGTATACATGACTGTCGGGCCTTGCCGGAAATCGAGAACTAACACGCTTAGGGTAGCTCTGGTCAAGTATTCGAACTCTCTGGCCCTTAGAGCGGTCGTAGATCAAGGCGGCATCCTGGCGTAATGATTTGGCTACCCTAGCGGGAGCCAACGCCGAGCAGAAGCACGCTGCAGGAGATGCAGAGCCATCGAATACTTGAGCAGGGGCACCCTATAGCTTATGGGTCTCAAGCCGATAGCCTTGGGCTTGATAGTAACGATAGTGTTTACGGCCCTGGACCAAGCTGTCATCGTCTGCGGTGAGTATTTCATTGATGCGAGCAAATCGTTGGTGCGCTTCGCAAACTCTGCCAGACAGGTTGATAATCACGTCATCGTTGTTTTTATCGGGCAATTCTGGACCGATGATAACCGCCTCGGTGCTCTCAGTGTGGCCGTCCGCCAGCGCATGTGGAATGAAACTGATGGCTTTGAATTGCCAAAGCATGTCGTCTAGTATTTTCGCTTGCGCCGGTGAATCGGTCAGAATGAACACGTCATGCCCCAAGGATCTGGCTTTTTCGGTGAGGCGGCAGGCAAACTGCAGACGAGCCCCATCCTCTTTGGCGCTGAGGGTGTAGAAATTGACTAGAGTCATTTGCGGACCATTTAGCTACGCTTTCTGATTGCGAAGATACTCGACTAACAACGCGACCGGTCTGCCGGTAGCGCCTTTATTCGTGCCAGAATGCCAGGCGCTACCGGCAATATCCAGATGCGCCCAATGATATTTTTCGGTGAATCGAGACAGGAAACAGGCGGCCGTGATGGTGCCTGCACGTGGTCCGCCAATATTGGCGATATCGGCGAAATTACTGTTAAGCATGCTCTGATATTCCTCCCACAGTGGCAGTTGCCAGACTGGGTCCAGGCATTGCTCACCATACTTGCGCAGCGATTTAGCCAGTGCGTCGTGGTTGCTCAGCAGTGCACTCACGTGGGGACCAAAGGTAGCCACGGCGGCACCGGTTAGCGTGGCAATGTCGATTACGCTGCGTGGCTGGTAGCGCTCGACATAAGTGAGTGCATCGCACAAGACCAATCTTCCCTCGGCATCTGTATTGAGAATCTCGATGGTCTTGCCGGACATGCTGGTGATGATATCTCCAGGTTTGGTGGCCTTGCTGCCGGGCATATTTTCGGCCGAGGCGATGATGCCGACGACATTGATCGGGAGTTTTAGCTCGGCGACACAACCCATGGTGGCAATCACGCTGGCGGCGCCACACATGTCGAACTTCATTTCGTCCATGGCTGCCCCTGGCTTCAGACTGATGCCGCCGGTATCGAAGGTGATTCCTTTGCCGACCAGCACGTAGGGTCTGCTGTCCGCCTTGGCTCCTTTGTGCTGCATGACGATGAGTTTGGCTTCTTCTGCTGATCCTGCAGAGACCGAGAGGAGCGATCCCATGCCCAGTCGCGCCATTTGTTTTTCGCCCAGAATATGCGTGTTGATTGATCGGTGGCGATTGGCGAGCGCTACTGCTTCCTTTGCCAGATACGATGGCGTACAGATATTGCCGGGTAAATTACCCAGCTGTTTTGCTCGATTAATTGCTTTGCCGATGGCCTGTCCCGTCTTGAGAGCCTGTTCGACGTTGGTTCGACGACTGCCTGCCGTGGTGGCGATGCTGATTGATTTGGTGGCGATCGCCTTGTTCTTCTTGCTCTTGGTGTGGTCATAACGGTAGCGCAGATCCTCTGATTCCTGCGTTAACCGTCCCGCTAACCAGACTCCATCGCGATCTGTAACCACGGAACTGCCGAGGGCAAAATGAACCTGCCTGGCGTTCAATTTATTAATTACTCGCAAGCCGCTGCGCAACGCCTTGGCCGCATCTTTAGCCGTCAATTTTTTTCTATCGCCGCCACCGAGTAAGAGCACACGCTTGGCCTTGGCCCCTGCCGGGCTGTGGATCAAATGCGTCTCACCCAACTTGCCGATGAAATCCCCTGAACGCGTAATTTTGCTGATGCTTCTGTGAGTAACCGAATCGATGAGCTTTGCCTCATCACTTAATACCCCTTTTGCCCAGATCACCACCACGGCACAATCTGTATTGATTTTCTCTGCCGAACCCGAATTGATTGAGTACTTCATGGATGGAATTGAACTCCCTACAAATGCCGCTAGTCCGGCGTAATAATACTTGGTCGATAATCCTAAAGTTATTCAGACACTTAAGCAATAGGGCGTTAAATTCATCCCACCGACCCTGGAAATTGTGAAATGAAACCTGCTACACTGCGCCCTCTTTTTTAGTGAGAGTATGCCTTTCGCTGAATTGTCCTACTTAAGATTAAGCCGTAGGGGAGCTAGATTGGGCCGCTTGACCAGCTGTTTTTGGGTCCTCTCTGCATCGCCAAGCACAAAGCTGATTTTATTGAACCAATTTAGAAATTGATTGTCACAGCTAATTGGTTAGCCGTCACAATTCTTACATTGGAGTAATCATGCCACGAGTTAAAGTGTCTGTTCCCGAGCAATTTTTATTCAGTATGGAGCGCATTGTCGGGATTAGCGATATCAATTACGCGAAACATTTAGACAGTGTGGCGATGCTCAAAATTCTGCATGAGGCACGACTTCAATTCCTGGCCAGCCTGGGATTTACCGAAGCCAATATCTATGGCCTGGGCATGGTAGTAACAGACCTTGCTGTCGACTATCGCTCCGAGTCTTTCGCCAATGACCTGTTGATCATCGATGTCGGCGTCGGCACCGCGCACCGCATCGAGAACACGGGAACCGAAGACCTCGTCTTTGTCGAAGTACAGCTCGGCTCTTACTTCGGGGAAGACGATATCAAACGCCTGGAAGACGATTATGGCCGCGCTTAAGACTTCAGACCGCGACGCGCCCTGGCTCGCATTCTGCGACCG
>JADFOC010000009.1 GCA_022563075.1 Pseudomonadota bacterium | reverse complement strand
GCGGCTTCAACGGAATCGGCTGGGTGGGAAATGTTTGTTCCCCAGGAACATCGCACTGCGGCACCACGCGCTCTTCTACACCGAATATGGGTTCCCCGGTTACACGGTTCAGGATGTAGAGGTAACCCGACTTGGTGGTCAGGGCAAGCGCGGGGGCAGCGCCATTCTGGCCTGCGATATCGAATAAGACTGGCGGCGCCGGAGGATCGTGGTCCCATAGATCGTGATGAATGGTTTGAAAGTGCCAGACGTACTCACCGCTGCGAATGTCCACGGCCACCAGTGAATTCGCGAACAAATTCGATCCTCCCCGGTCACCGCCATAACCGAAGGGAATGGGTGAGGCCAGGGGGATATATAGCAGACTGCGCTGCTCATCGACGGTGAAATAAAATGGCCAGGCGTTCGCACCCAGGCGGCCCATCCAACTGTCGCCTGCCCAGGTGTCGTGTCCGAAACTGCCCGGTTGCGGGACGGAACTAAACTCCCATAATTTGTCGCCAGTTTGCGCATCGAATGCCCGCGCATTACCGATACCTCCGGCAGCGCCCCGTGGCGTATTCGCACCCACCACGATGATATTCTGGTAGACCATCGGCACCGAATTATAGGGGATAATCATGTCTATCTCGCCGGACTGTCCGAAGCCAGCCGCGGCTAGGCCAGTGGCAGCATCCAGCGCCAGCAGACGTCGACCCGCCGTGAAGATGATACGCGGCGATGCCCCCTCGCCGCCCGGCCAATAAGCCACACCGCGTCTCGAAGGTGCACCGTCTTCCACGATGTGCCGCCAGATCTCTTCACCGCTTACCGGGTCGAGCGCAACTACGCGGTCCGCCGCCGGAAGATACATGACACCATCCACGACAATGGGTGTTGCCTGGGAGTTGGCTGCTCGAGGACTGCCTCCGTTTCCAGTCACAGCGTCGCCGCCAAGCGTGTAGCTCCACGCTTCGGCGAGACCAGCCACGTTGCCGGTGTTGATCTGGGCAAGCGATGAATAGCCAGTACCAGCCAGATTGCCGCGATACATGGGCCAGTCAGCCTCTGTCTGCGCCAGACTCACTTGCCCGGCAATGAGTAACGTAACCGCAAATAGCAAGCGGTGCGGGATCATGAATCGATCGGAAGCCATAACCACTCCTTAATTATTTTAACTTGGATGACCGCATCAAAACGGCCGGTGGGTAGCAGGTGCCAGAGTACTATTTATTTTGTGCGAACGGTATTTTGCTTAAGATCAGGTCTCTAATTTCTCACGAGAGCTTGATTTTTTCCAATTCTTCCCAGCGCTGAAAAGCCCTCTCAAGCAATGCTTGGGTGTTTGCAAGTTGCTTCAGGGCTTGTTGTACTTTTTCATTGTCATTCGCATAAAACTCCGGCTGTGAGATCAACTGTTCGAACTCGGCCTGTTGTGACTCCAGTTTTTCGATGAGTGCAGGTTGTGCATCCAACTCACGCTGATCTTTATGAGAAAGTTTTTTGAGTTTTTGCATTGGGGCGACAATAACTTCATCCTGTGGCCGCCCTGCTGTGGTCCGGGTGGTTTTGGCAGAAGAGGAATATTCGGCATCTTCAAAACTTATCAAGCTGCCCCCTTTTCGACTCCAATCACTGTATCCACCGATATATTCATTAATGACGCCTTCGCCCTCGAATACCATGAGACTGGTAACCACGTTATCCATAAATTGTCGATCGTGACTCACCAGCAATACAGTACCTTTGAATTGAATTAGAATATCTTCAAGCAATTCCAGCGTTTCTATATCGAGGTCGTTAGTGGGTTCATCCAGCACCATAATGTTGGCAGGTTGGCTAAAAACTTTTGCCAGTATCGCTCTGTTTTGCTCTCCGCCAGACAAGGCCTTGGTCGGGGTTCGAATGCGATCCGGGGTAAACAGGAAATCTGAAAGATAGCTTATGATGTGCTTTTTTTGTCCGTTGATTTCAATAAAGTCCCGACCATCGGATACGTTGTCTATGAGGTTTTTCTCCAGGTCGAGATGCTCTCGCAGCTGATCGAAATAAGCGACATCTAATTTGGTGCCCAGCTTTACTTTGCCCTGAGTAGGTTCTAGTTTGCCCAACAATATTTTGAGCAGAGTTGACTTGCCGGCACCATTAGCGCCAACAATACCGATACGATCGCCACGCAATACCGTAGTGGAAAAATTCCTAATTACCAGGTTATCTTCAAAGCTGTGACTTATCTTGGTTAATTCAGCAACTATCTTTCCGGAGCGATCTGATGCGTTTAGTTTGAAACTCGCACCTCGTTGTAACTCTCTTCTTTCTCCACGTTTTGTGCGCATCGCCTCCAATGCGCGCACCCGACCCTCATTGCGAGTGCGACGCGCCTTGATTCCCTGACGAATCCAGACCTCTTCTTCCGCAAGCTTCTTGTCGAAGAGCCTGTTAGCAGTTTCTTCGGCGGCTAATTGTTGTTCACGATACTGCAGGAAACGTTGATATGTGCCTTTAAAATGGTACAAGTGCCCCCTATCAATTTCTGCAATTCCATTCACCACATTCTGTAAAAATATACGATCGTGTGTTACCGGCAGCAAGGCGCCATGGTAACTCTTCAACATCTATTGTCCTGGTAAACGAGGACATTAGCTCATGTTCATGAGTTGCGATCAATACGATAACACCGTCTTCTGTCATCTCTCTCGCCTTGTTTATTACATCACCGACCTTCTGTATGTTGTTCTCATCCAGATGGTTAGTTGGCTCATCCAACAACAGGAATTCCGGCTGTCGTACCAATGCGCGAGCGAGGGCAACCCGCTTACGCCAGCCGCCGGACAGCTCTGACATCAGTTTGTCTGCTGGCAATTGTAGTTGAGTAATTATCGTATCGACTCTTTGGCCCAGGCTCCAACCATGCACGGCTTCCAATTGGCTCTGCACTTTTTCCAGCTGCACCATATCTGCATGCTCATAATCGGCGGTCAAATGATGGTACTGTTTTAGCAACTCACCCACGCTGGACAAGCCGTCGGCAACCATGTCGTAAACAGTTTGATCATCCGCCTCAGGCAGTGATTGCTCCAGCCACGCTACTTCCACACCGGGTCGCAACCATCTGCTGCCATCATCGGGTGTTACGGTTCCCGCGATGATTTTCATCAACGTGGTCTTACCGGCTCCATTGCGACCCAGCAGACCGATCTTGGCGCCTTTCTTCAGCGTGAAGTCAACCTCATCCAACAGGATTTGAGTGCCGAAATGGAGAGATATCTTGTCCAGACGAACTAGTGGCATGTTACTGACTATCGAATGCTTCAGGAATATCAGGGCGGCTAGTCTACCGCATCAGTGGTGTTAGGGGGATGGCAAAGGAAATTGGAAAGAGCATTGGGACAGAGAAGTGATGTATCGATGGCAGCAGGCACAACAATTGAGGCGATGCTGAGGGGATTCATCCTGGAAGCCAGATCCCACCTCGGAGGTATTATTACAAAAGTGATTATTGGACACTTGCAGGAAATAGCAGAGCGTCAAAGCCTGCCCCAGCCCGGATGCTTTCGGCGAAAACCTGCCACTAATTCTATTGCTCGAAGATTCCGCTACTACCATAATTGAGTGCATTAATTATTGCGGCGGACCGGTCGCCTTGGCCTTGCATCTCCAGAATCGTGGCGCAGTGCCTTTTCCTGATATGACTACCCACTCTTACTTCGGAAACACAATAAACCCGATCCCACGTTCCCACAGTCGAATTGTATTGACCGATTTGCTCATCACTCAACCTGTTGTAATACAATTTCGATGTATTGCACGCCGTGGTTGCGAGGCCTGCTACGGCGGCTAACACGATTAATTTCAGCATCAGGCCCTCCCTTTTTATCTGCGACAATTATAGAGTGATGCGGCACTGGCTACTATACGCCTGAAATACGGCGGTTACGCCAGTTCCATTCGATCGTTCATCGCCTGTGGAATCAGCACGAGATCAATGCGATACTCCGAAACTATCGGCGAAAACGAGTCTCCAATAGTATTCAAGGCAGAGGCGATTACCTGCTACACAAATGTGATGTGTCGCCGCTCGGAGGGATATTATCATTGGATATTCAGCTAATATTCTTAGGCGTAGTAATGGGAATGTCGTCTAGCCTGCTGTACCACTTCCGCCTTGTTCAATTTAATAACTTTATCAAAAATAACTGTCCGCATATCTGGGCAAAGCACGGCATGGGAATCGAAGGAGCAAGCTTTCTTGTGAAGTATCGCAAACTTATGTCTCTTCCCATTGAGTATGAATCCGATAACGATGAACTCAACAATAAATTAAAGACTTTAGCCTGGATATACAAAAGCATACTTGCGGGACCCCTGGTCATCCTAACCGGTGTTTTTTTGCAGTTAGTGGGCATAATTGATGCATGACAATTATATTAATAAAGCGCGCCAGGGCAGCAAACTCACATTCGCAACTTGTCTCTCATTTACACCTTTGGTACTCCCCTTTTTTAGTCTATACCTAATCTAGGAAGATCTGATTTTTCTCTGATTTAATTTCTAATTTATTCTCAAACGGCAAATCTGATATCAGCGATGCATTGTTTGACTGCGTTGGCGGCACCGGTAAAACGTGCCGAACTGTCTACTAATGAAGGGGTGTATCTATGGGGAGCATTTTGTTTCATGGTCAGCGCTATGCTGTCGATCGCGGCAAGAGCGTGCTCGACGTTTTGGTGGGGGCTGACTGCGATATTGCGCACCCCGGTAACCAGGGCATCTACCAGAGCTGCGTGATGCAGGCTATGAGCGGCGAAGTGCCGACTCAAGCCCAGAGTGAATTGAAACCGACCCAGCGCATGCAGAACTACTTCCTGGCCTGTCAGTGGCAACCGAGCGATGACATCGAAATTGCACGAACGACAGATGCCGATATGTTCCGCCATGCCCTGGTGCATCAGGTTGAAAAAGTGAACGCCAGCCTGTGCCGTGTGCGCTTGACCCCGCCGAAGGATCTCCACTATCACCCCGGCCAGTTCATCAATCTGCGGCGCCCTGATGGTGTAGTACGCAGTTACTCATTGGCGAGCGTGCCAGCGCTGGATGGATATTTAGAACTACATGTCAGAAAAATGCAGAACGGCATCATGAGCAACTGGATTCATAACCAGTTGCAAGCCGGCGACGTCATCGATTTTCAACCGCCCTGCGGCAGTTTTTTTTACCTGCCAGGGGATACCAGCCAAGATATTCTCCTGATCGGCACCGGCGTGGGGCTGGCGCCACTGTGGGGCATTGCACGAGACGCGCTGCACCGCGGACACTTCGGTAGAATTTGGCTGTATCATGGCGAAAGGGAAGGTGCCCAGATTTACCTGGGTAATGAACTGGAAAGTCTGGCGCGACAATACTCAAACTTTTCTTTCGTATTCACAGTTTCGGGCGACAACGCAGTGTCGGGCCTTGCCCGCGGTCGTCCCGACGACCTCGCGTTCAGCCAACATAAGCATCTCAAAAACTGGCGCGTTTACCTGAGCGGCGCACCGTCCATGGTCAACGCGACTTGCAAGCGCGCCCTTCTCGCCGGAGCTAGCATGCATCAGATCTTCGAGAATCCCTTCGAGATCGGTGAATTTCCGCAGAAACTCAGGGCGTAGACAACGCTGGCGGCGGCAATGCGACCGCCGGACTGGCCACTGCTGCCGCGAGCGCCCAAATTGGAAGGGGCCGGAGGGATTAAATACAATCTCTGCGGCCTGCGTTAAGACCAACTGCTAATACAGAAAAATCGATAATGCTCACCTCGTTACAACTAGGCAACCGGGAGATTGGCCTATAAACTAGTGAGTCGCTGCCACTCCTGGGCAGTTATCCATGCCAGCTAAAAAATAACAACAAAGAGGACAAGCTTACGATGAAAATTACTAACACCGGCAATTCCCTGTTCACGGTTTTCCTTCTGTTTGCTTCACCTCTACTGATGGGCCAAAGCATCCTGGACCCGGAACAGCTAGGCCCCTATCCGGTTGGTGTTACCAGCATGCAACTGGATGATCATAGCCGAATCGATCCTGAAACTGGCGGTCCACGACAATTACTGACCGAAATATGGTACCCGGCCATCGATGCCGCACGCGGCATGCCAAAAAACAAATACTCCGAATTTATTTTACGCGGAGTGGGCGAGGGCTTCATCGACGCAGCAGAAGCCGGGCTAAATGGTTACAAGGAAGGGCTAACCATTGCCGAACTGGATCGTACATTTCAAAATGTCTCGGTACGTGATGCCGGGGTACGTGACGGCGAATGGCCACTCATCTTGTTTTCTCATGGCAGTGGCGGAACTCGAGTTGGTTATATCTACTTTGTGGAACACATGGCGTCCCATGGATATATTGTGATGTCAGCAGATCATACCGGTAACGCCCGATTTACTTTTCTCGATGGTAAAGTCGTCCTACGTGGCGGGGAACGGGCACGAAACTCTGCAACCGATCGACCCAACGACATCAGCTTTCTGCTGGATACCATGATCAAGATGAATGCCGGTGCGGATAGCCGATTTGCCGGCAGAGTCGACACCGAACTGGTGGCCGCCTCGGGCATGTCCTTCGGGGGAACCACCAGCATCAATGTATTGAGCCAGGATTCGCGGATCAAAGCGGGTGTCTTGCTGGCGCCGGGCGGCCCGGTTGGAGAGCGCCTCAATGCCTACACTCCGATTATGATGATGCTAGGCAGCGAAGATTCGACCATCGGTGAACGGGGTAATGCCACGAACCGACTCTACTACGAAAATTCACTGCGACCGAGCTACCTGGTAGAGCTAAGAGACGGGGGCCACATGACTTTCACCAGTGTGAATCAATATAACCCTACCTATGGTAACGGCTTCGGCACGGGTGAACGCATTACCAACGGTGAACCACTCACCTACCTCGATGCGGATGAATCTCACACCATTATCAATGCTTATGCATTGTCATTTCTTAATGTCTATCTCAGAGGGATGGATGGGTATCGCGGATTTCTGTCTGAAAACCATTATGGCGATAAGATTATTTATAGAAGGTAACAGAAGCAGACCGAAAAGCCCGACTAAGATAGCCGGCGCTGTAGCGCTGTGCAACGTCCGCGTTGAATGCAGCGAATGTCTATGTGGTAGCTAATAAAAAGAATACAGCGAGCGAGGAATCGTGATTAATTCTAACAGCTTCCGTTATTTATTCATCCGCGGGTTTGGCTTTGGCGCGCCGGTCGTTCAAATACTTAATGAGCGACAAGGTCTCCGCGGGATCCATGCGTCCGATCGGTGAATTGCTGTAAGTCGACATCATTACCTTGCCGCTCTTGCTTAACACGAATTCACTAGGCTGAATATGATCTCGACGTTCTTCCCACCAGGCGCCGATACGGTCGCCGTCTTCCCGAGTCATGCCATAGGCAACAGGAAAACCGAGATCGGCGGCAACCTCTGCCGTCTTTTCTTCCGAGTCGACGGTCCCGGCAATGATTGAAACCCCTTGTTCGCGAAACGCATCACGGCGTTCTGCATAGCCCGTTAATAAGCGGCGACAATAGGGTCACCAGTGACCACGATAAAACAGCAGCAGCGTCAGCGGCGAATCAATATCGCCAGGCAAAGACAGAGTACCATTGCCCGCTATGTTCAGCGCAAGATCGGGAAACAATTCTCCCGGATTGAGTTTGTCTGCCATGAGATAACCTGGCGCCGCATTATTGGGCTACATTAAGCCGCTAGTACTCAGCTTACTCCTTATCGCGCGTATGCGCCCGGCTTAATTCATTGATTTTTATCGGGGTTCTCGAAAGCTGGCCAGGGAACCAGGTACCGGTCAAGCGCAACCAGATCTTTTCCAACAAGGAGTGTTATGCCACTAATTTTCATCCGTTTTGGATCAATACCCGGGGCATGCTGTACTTTCCCCAAATCGGAAAGGGAGCAGTTATTACTTTTTAGGAACATCTTTGAACTTAAATTCGGGATTTTCGACGTTTCAAGCACCCCTTCTTTCGAAATTACGGCATATTTTGCACTTTAAAGGCACATTTGCCCCATTTTTGTGCATGGGATATAGACTTTTATGGCACGGACTTTTATGCTTGATAAACGCTCGCGCGCTTGATATTCCTAACAATGGAGTCAGCAATCCTATCTCGGCGCCGCGTCAACCCAACTGCTTACAACTTTAAGCCAAATATTCTTTATTCAAGGGGGAATTTAATGTTTACACGAACTAAGAAAGCAAGGGTTTTAATACCTGCGATTGCGCTTGGCATGCTGGCCCCGGGATTTGCCCCGATGGTGCTGGCACAGCAAGCGGACGAGCTCATCGAAGAAATAATAACCATCGGCTCACGACGTCCACAGCGCAGTGCATCCGACAGCTCGGTGCCGGTGGATGTCATCAGTGGCGACGAGTTCATGAACATGGGCTACTCGGATCTCGACGATATGTTGAGAACTTCAGTGCCTTCCTACAATGTGGTCAGGCATTCGATTTCTGATGCCGCCACCTTAGTACGTCCAGCCAATCTGCGTGGCCTGCCACCGGATAATATTCTTATCCTGGTAAACGGCAAGCGCCGCCATCGTTCGGGTGTAATCGCCGAACTGGGTGGTTCGCTGGCGGCTGGCTCTCAGGGCGCTGACATTTCAGCTATCCCGGCAATGGCCTTCAAACGCACTGAAATCCTGCGCGACGGTGCTGCAGCCCAGTACGGTTCAGATGCCATCGCTGGCGTCATTAACTTCGTGCTGAAAGACGCGGCCGACGGTTTTTCTTTTGAAGCCCGCAGCGGCGAATACGCTGAAGGCGACGGCGGCCTGACCCAGTTTATGGGTAACATCGGCCTGCCACTGGGCGATGACGGTTTCATCAATATTACCGGCTCCTGGATGGAACAGGACGCTACCAGCCGTTCTACCCAGCGCACCGATGCTACTACGTTGATTGCCAGCGGCAATGCCGCTCAGAGAGCAAGTGTTCGACAACCCTATGCTCAAATCTGGGGTGGTCCTGAGTATATTGATAACTGGAACGTATTCATTAACTCCGGAATCGAATTATCTGACACTCAGGAAGTCTATGCTTTCGGTAACTACGGTCAACGTGAAACCGAAGGCGGCTTCTTTTTCCGTAATCCGAATTCTCGCAGCGGTGTATTCACCAATGGCAGCATACGAGCCATTGTAGATACCAATATCGCACCAGGACAAACTGGCATTACCTCTAATTGCCCAGCTCTGACTAGTCCAGGTTCCGGCGGCAATGGTGTGCTGCTCGATGCAGCCGTAGTAGCGGCCGACGAAGCGGCGCTGAATGCCTTGCCTGGCAACTGCTGGGTGTTGAATCAGCTTCTGCCTGGTGGTTATACGCCTCAATTCGGGGGTCAATTGAAAGATGCCAGCCTGGTGGTGGGTATTCGTGGCGACTTCAGCTCGAATCTCACTTATGACTTCAGTGCCAGCTACGGTCGCAACAAGGTGTCGTTCTTCCTCAACAATACCTGGAACCCCTCGAATGGACCCAACGGTATTATCAATGGTGCACTGCAGCGAGATTTTGACATCGGCTCCTATGTCCAGTCTGAAACCAATGTCAACGCGGACTTTGTGTACGTGATGCCGGTGGACGGCTTTGCCTCCGACCTGAGCCTCGCCTTCGGTGGCGAGTGGCGTGATGAGCGCTTCGAAACCATTATCGGCGAAGAAGCGTCCTGGAAGGCCGGCGATTATGCGTTTCAGAACACGATCGGCAATAACTTCTACAGCGATGGGGTTACGCCGCTGCCAAATCTAAGTATTGGTGCGCATGGTTTCGCCGGTTTCAGCCCACAACAAGCCGGTATATGGGGTCGTGCAAACTACGCAGTTTATGGCGAAGCGGAAGCAGATCTCACCGAAGCATTCACCGGCGCTATCGCAATAAGGTTCGAAGACTTCGAAAGTTTTGGTACTACTACCAACTATAAGATTGCCGGCCGCTATCGCATCACCGATCAATTGATGCTGCGTGCTTCCTACAACACGGGTTTCCGAGCGCCAACACCGGGCCAGGAGAATGTGACCAAAGTATCCACCATCACTATCGATGGTGAATTGCAGCAACGCGGTCAGATTCCACCTTCCAACCCGATTGCAGTGTTCCTGGGTGGTGAGGCTCTGGAACCAGAGGAATCAACCAACTTCTCGCTGGGATTCGTCTGGGATGTGACTCCGGATATCAATGTGACTGTGGATTACTTCAACATCAATATTGATGACCGTATCTCACAGACTGGTTCCATCGTCATTGGCGGCCTGCCGGTTCCTGCTGGCGTAAATTGCCCGGGTGCCAGAGCGAATCCTGCCGGTAACCTGGCCCTGTGCTTACAGGAACTTGGCGTGCCTGGCGCAGCCGACCTCAACTCTGTTTCCTTTTATACCAACGATTTCGAAACCACTACAACCGGTGTCGACCTCGTTGGAACCTGGAATCTGGACTGGGGCGATATGGGTACGGGTAGCCTGGTGGCAGCTTGGAACTGGACTGAAACCGAGGTGGATAATGCGGGTTCAGAAGTGAGTCGTAACCGAGTAGTTGACCTGGAAGAGTTCAACCCGCATAACCGCGGCGTATTTACCTACAACCACTTCTACAATAACTTCCGCTTCCTGGCACGTCTGAGCGTCTATGATGACTGGGTGAACAGTAGCTGGTCTGGCGACCCAACTGCCCGTGGTGCCAAAGGTACAGGATTCACCATCGACTGTGGGCGAGGGCTGTTCCGTGATAACTGCTACGATGGCGAGAACATCTTCGATGTTGAAGTCGCGTATACGTTTAATGAGAACTACACGGTCATCGTCGGCGCCAACAACGTCTTCGACGAAGAAGGTGCAATCGATATCGACAACCTGGACGGCACTATCGGATCAGGTAACACCTTCGATGGATCCACACCCTGGGGCATCGAAGGAGCGTTCTACTACGCCAAGATCCGCGTCAACTTCTAAGTCGATGGATCGGGTTGGTCTGGTCACTGGAAGTGCTTAGATCAGTCACAGCAAATCAAAAGGGGACACACGTAAGTGTGTCCCCTTTTTTTCACGTCGTTTCAGCCCAGTAGTTTTGAAGCTCCCTGCTGGTCACAAACTTATGCCAAACTGCATGGACAATAGACAATCAGGGAATTATGCTGACGGTGACTCCAATAACCGGGAATGGCTATGGCTTACACATTGATTGGTAAAAACTTCACGCCACCGGACATTCACGGCAAGGTGACAGGAAAAGCCAAGTATGCCGAAGACTTTCGCGCGGAAGGCATGCTCTATGCGCGCTTGCTAACCAGTCCCATTCCTCACGCGCGCGTGCACCGGCTCGATGTGGCTGCCGCATTGAAGATCGACGGCGTGGTGGCGGTGCTTACCGCCGACGATGTCCCGGTCATGCCGGGTGTGCAGAACCCAATTCTCACCAATGAACCCAGTTACGTTGGCGATCCAATATTGGCAGTAGCGGCAGTCGATGAACAAACCGCGGAAGATGCTATCCAGGCGATCAATTTCGAGTTCGAACCATTGCCCTTCTGTGTGGACCCGTTGACCAGTCTGCATCCTGATGGAGACAACGCGCGCACCCAGGGTAACGTGGGCAATTCTTCGCTGCGGGAAGACATAAAAACTGTTAAGTGGTCACGAGAAGAATTTACCGAGGCCGGCGAAAACCGACTGCCCTTAGGCGAAGCGGTAAGAGAATGGAGCATCGGTGATGTGGAAGCAGGTTTCGCCGAGGCCGCGTATACACTGGATGAAAGTTTTGTCACGGCCAGTCATTCGCACCATTCTATGGAACCGCGTTCTGTGCTCTCTTACTGGGAAAATGGGAAGTGTTTTGTGTATGGCTCCAGTCAAAGTCAGAGTTTTCCGGTTCCGGGATTAGCCAGTTATATCGGTATCGATCCTGAGGACCTGGTGTTCATCGCCGAATATTGCGGTGGCGGCTTCGGCTCCAAGGGTGGACCCTACCCCACCATGTCGATTCCAGCCCACCTGTCGCGTTTAACTGGCCGACCGGTGATGCTGCGCATCAGTCGCGAAGAAGAATACTACATCGGTTCGGCGCGGCATGGCTTCCAAGGCCGTGTAAAAATGGGATTTCGAGAAGACGGGCGCATCACCGCGGTGGATCTCTTCATCGTGCAGGACAATGGCGCCAACGCCGGATTTTCCGATTGGCTGTCGGCAGGCGATGCCCTTACCCTGGTGTACACACCCCTGGCAATGCGTTATCGCGGCATCCCCGTATTCACTAATACGCCTTTTAAGGGTCCCCAACGCGGACCCGGCCAGAATCAGCTTGCCGCGGCGATTGAACCGCTAATGGATAAGGCGGCCAGAGCACTTGGGCTGGATCCGCTGGCGATACGCCGCATCAACGCACCGGGAAATGACGCGAAATATGGCGCTCTCCAGGGAGCCATTACCAGCTCCCATCTGTCTGCGGCCTTAAGCCGCGGCGCTGCACAGTTTGACTGGGAAGCCAAGCGAGCACAGAGCGGCCGACGCAATGGCAGCAAGGTGATTGGTGTCGGCGTCGGCCAGGCCTACCATTCCGCCGGCAGCAATGGCTTCGACGGGTTGGTGAGAATATTGCCCGACGGCAAATTGCACATTCATACCGGCGTCGGTAATCTAGGCACCTATTCTCACAGCAGTACTTCTCGGGTGGCAGCCGAAGTACTGAAATACAACTGGGATAACTGTGTGATTGAACGCGGCGACAGCCGCCGGCATTTACCCTGGAACCTGGGACAGTTCGGCAGCAATACTTCATTCACCATGACCCGCACCAATTATGTCGCTGCCATCGATGCCCTGGAAAAACTATTGGAGATTGCGGCCATCGATCTGGGTGGGTCGCCGGAAGACTACGATATCTCGGAGGAGCGGGTATTTCTTAAATCTGATCCCAATATCTTTATCACCTATGCCGCGGCCGCGAGCCGGGCGATCGAATTGGGTGGCAAATACAGCGGTCAATACGTACCGGAAGATATCAATTCGATGACCAGTACATCGGTGGCTGCTTTAGCGGGGACCGGCTTGATTGGCGTGGCCAAGGACAACCTGGAAAAAGAGGGCACGGTGCCGGCCTTGGCGGCAGGATTCATCCAGATAGAACTGGATCTGGAAACTGGAAAATACGTCATTCTCGATTATTTGGGTGTGGCCGATTGCGGCACGGTGCTGCATCCACGCGGACTTGAGGTCCAGATTAAGGGCGCCGCCATCATGGGTTTTGGCATGGCAGGTTTCGAGCGCCATGCCTACGATCCGCAAAATGGACTGCCTGCCAATGTCTCTCTGCATCAATCCAAGCCGCCCACCTATCTGGATGTGGAAACCACCATGGACTGGGCCGCCATCGATATACCGGACCCGCAAAATCCTGTTGGTGCCAAGGGTATCGGTGAACCCATCCAGGGTTGTGCTGCGGCGGCACTGTTATGTGCGATATCCGATGCCATGGGTGGTCACTATTTCAATCGTGTACCGGTGACCGCCGACATGATCATCAACGCTGCCAGCGGCCGGCCACAATCCCATAAACCGCTGCAGACAAATACCCTCTAGAAAAACTCAGATCGAAAGCCGATAAGGAAATTGAACTGAAAAGCAAATGGCAATTTATTTCAGAGGCAGCACCTGCCTATTTACCCATTGCCTGTATTATCGACAATCCAAAGAACTTTAGAGTGCCGAGGCGCTTATGTTAAAAGATTCCATTAGCAGCTTTCTGTTAGTCACTGCATTAACGTTTGCCTTAACTGGTTCTGCGCTCGCACAAACGGATTTCCTGCAGAGATTCGATACTGTCACTGCGGCGTCAAATTATCAGGCGGACATCGAGCGAGCCCGCGAACATATTCAGGTATTGATCGATAATGGCGCACCGGGTGTGTCTATTGCCGTCGGTGTCGATCAGGAACTAATCTGGGCGGAAGGCTTCGGCTATGCCAATGTTGAACACCGAATTCCGGTGACGACCTTGACCAAGTTTCGCATCGGCAGCGTCTCCAAATCGATGACATCTATAGCCATGGCGTTGCTGCTGGAGCAGGGCTTACTGGATTTGGACGCGCCGATTCAAGACTATGTCAGCGATTTTCCCGTTAAAGAAAAAGGCCAGATCACTTTGCGACTGCTGGCCTCTCACCGAGCCGGCATCCGCCATTACTTGCCCGATGGATCGGACAATTTCATCACCAAACACTACGACAATGTGGTGGATGCCCTGGAAATTTTTGAAGATGATCCCCTGCTGTTCATACCGGGGGAACAATACTCCTATTCGAGCCACGGCTACAATCTGATCGGCGCGATTATTCAGCAAGCCAGTGGTGAAGAATTTTTGTCGTTTATGCGCAATCGAGTCTGGAGCCCGTTAAAGCTGATCGACACCGTCGCCGATCACACCGACTACATCATTGAAAATAGGGCGGCTGCATACACCCGTCGCGCCGATGGTCGGCTGCGCAACGCGCCCTTCGTGGATAATAGTTACAAATGGTCCAGCGGCGGGTTTCTATCGACACCTTCTGATCTGGTCCGATTTGGGTTTGGCGTATTCAATAGCGGCATCGTTACCGATGAGACGCTGAAGTTATTACTGGCACCACCTCTGCTTCCCGATGGTAGCATTGCCGATCAAGACTATGGGCTTGGCTGGGTCGCGTTTGCCCCAGATGGAGCCTGGGTTGGGCATACTGGTGGCTCGGTCGGTGGTAACACCTTGTTCATGGTGCACCCCGAACAGAACGTAGTAGTGGCAATAGCCTGTAATCTTAGCGGTTGCCTGGGTGGCAATCGAAACCTGAGGGATATTGGGCGCCTGTTTATTGATTGAGACTATTTATTGATTGATACTATGATATTTTAGTAGCTCACAGCGTGAGTTCCGCCATTACCGATACCGTAGATTTCGCCGACTCCAAAACTAATGCTACAACCGGACCCAAAATAAGAATGGATTTTGCCAACGAAGAAGTTTCCGTAGACAGCCTGCCCCAAGCCAGTACCGTAAGTTTTACCCCACTCTATCAAGGATATGCACTGATCAGGCTAACAGTATTACTCGTGTTCTATGGCGTCCTGGCGCTGGCGGCACTAGTGGTAGTCGTGTTATCGACAGAGCTACGGGCGGTATTATTCACAGCCTACGGTCTACTCTCCGCGATCTTGCTGCTGTTGCTCCTGACTTTTATTGCGTGGCTTCTCTATGTAGCCACCAAGGCGATCCACTACAGTATTAGGCTACACGATATCATCTTGAAATCCGGCGTCTTCTGCAATACGGAAGTCATCCAACCACTAAAGAGAGTGCA
>JADFOC010000304.1 GCA_022563075.1 Pseudomonadota bacterium | reverse complement strand
GAAAAAACATATCCGTTTTTGCTCCCGGTGACACTATAGAAGTGCAGTGGAATGAATATATCAATCATCCCGGCCATTTTCGTATTGCCTTCGATGAGTCGGGTAATAATAGTTTCCAGGATCCAGTTTGTCTGGACAATTGTGATAATCGCAGCATGGTGATCGAACAACAAGCTGGCGACCCTTCCGTGCTGTTAGACGCAATTCCTGATACACCCAGCGGTGGACTTTCCTCAGTCAGTGTGACTCTCCCGGATATTGAATGTGATGATTGTACCCTGCAAGTGATTCAGGTAATGACGGACAAACCTCCCTATACCATCGGTGGTGATGATCTCTATTATCAATGTGCAGATATAGTTCTCACTTCTTCGGCAATCTATAGTAATTCGAACCAGATATTGAAAATGCCGATAGTGCTGGTGGATGAAGATCCGTTGTATAACGTCAGATTACAATTAGACAACCAGAACCGGTATTCATTGCTGGATTATTCCACAACCATGGAATTAAGGGAGGGTCAGGAGTCGCCAGTGGCTAATGCTGCCTATTCCACCGAATCCAGGGTCCTGACAATTGTGCAATTGCAAGTAGGTGATGAAATTTTTTATGATGTTCGGCTGTTGTTGAAAATGGATGGTATATTCGAGTTGCTGGGATTTTCGAATACACCACCGTAACAACTTCTGAAAAGACAGGGGTATTTTCTTTAAATTGCTTTTCATAGAAATAGTTTTTATTCTGACTGCAAACCATCCCTGGATCTATTATGAAAAAGACCGCAGGCCAAATCATACTACCCACGATGGCTAACGGTTTCTCCCGTCGTACCTTGCTGGCAGCAGGGATCGGAAGCCTGACCGCATTGATGACAATATCACACCGTGTGTTGGCGCAGCCGGTGTTTCAGAATTATCCGTTTAGTTTAGGTATTGCCTCAGGAGAACCGTCAGCGGACGGGTTTGTATTGTGGACCAGAGTTGCTCCGGACCCCTTTAACGGTGGCGGCATGCCAACAGATATTGTCCCGGTGAGATGGGAAATCGCCAGTGATGACGGTATGCAACAAGTGATACGACAGGGTGAATCTCCGGCACGGCCAGAGCTTGCTCACTCTGTGCACGTGGAGGTTGCCGGATTGCAACCGGCCCGGGAGTATTGGTATCGCTTCTATGTTGGAGGAGAAGCAAGCCCTGTTGGTCGCGTGAAAACACTGCCGTTAGCTAGTGCAACGGTAGATAGATTGCGATTCGGCGTCGCCGGTTGCCAATCCTACTACCATGGCTACTACACCGCCTTCGAACACCTGGCGAAAGAGCAGTTCGATTTCGTTTTTCACTATGGCGATTATATCTATGAAGCAAGCTATGCAATAGAGAATCAAGTGAGAGCACTACCCTCTCCGGGGGCCGAACCCTATTCTCTGGATGACTATCGCAATCGTTATGCGGGCTATAAAGCTGACCG
This sequence comes from Pseudomonadota bacterium, assembly GCA_022563075.1. GTDB lineage: Bacteria > Pseudomonadota > Gammaproteobacteria > Pseudomonadales > Pseudohongiellaceae > UBA9145. The sequence continues at coordinate 2,677 of JADFOC010000304.1, read as the reverse complement.
GGATTTGCAGGCCGCACATGCTTCCACGGCCTTTATTGTCAGTTTCGATGATCACGAGGTGGACAACAATTGGGCGGCTGAAATCGATCAGGATGACACGCCTCGAGAGGTGTTTTTATTGCGTCGGGCGTCGGCCTTTCAAGCCTATTATGAACATATGCCATTACGCTTGAGTTCGATACCTCATAGTAATCAGATGCTCATGTATCGGCGCTTTAAAGTTGGCGCTCTTGCCGAAGTGAATGTACTGGATACCCGGCAGTATCGAAGTAATCAACCCTGTGGTGATGGATTAAAATCCAATTGTGCCGAGGCGTTGGATCCATCCCGTACCATGCTCGGCAGCGAGCAGGAAAAATGGCTATTTGACGGGCTGTCTCGATCTACTGCTACCTGGAATGTGCATGCCCAGCAAGTGTGGATGATGCGTTACGACGGCAGCCCGGACGAATCTGAAGTAAGGCAGAATATGGATTCCTGGGACGGCACAGCAGTCGCGCGGCAACGGTTATTTGATTACTGGCAACAGCATCAAATTTCCAATCCCATCGTGCTTACCGGAGATGTTCACACTCACTGGGCGGCAGAACTCAAGGCCAACTTTGCCGATGAAAATTCTGCCACGGTGGGTTGCGAGTTCACTGCTACTTCGATTTCATCTTTTGGTGACGGGTCCGATCAACGTCCTACTACTGCACAAATATTGTCCCAGAATCCCTACATCAAGTTTTTCAATAACCGCCGCGGTTATTTGAGCATGGAGGTGACGGCGGAGCTGTGGCAAACCCACTATCGAACGGTGGACTATATCTCTCGCCCGGGTGCTGCATTGAAGACACGTGCTACCTATGTGGTAGAAGCAGGGGAAAAAGCCATGCACTTGGCTTAAATAAGTAAACAGGGGAAAAAATGCAGTACTGTATATTTACTCTGACCCCAATTAATATGCACCAGGCAAGCTCGGGTCTCACAGTCTTACTTCTCAGGACAATACCATGACAAGCTTATTCAAAAACCTTGGCTGCCTCGCTGTCATTGTTCTGGCTGCACTGATTGTTGCACCGGCTGTTGACGCTCAAGGCCTGCCGGGGGTGGTCGCTTCAGCCGAGATGTATCAGGAGAATTGTGCCGTATGCCACGGCGAGAGTCTGGAAGGCGCGCCACAGGGCGTACCCCTGTTAGGGGAATTGCGTCACGGTGAAACCGCGACCGACATCGTCACCAGCATCCGCAATGGCTACGTTGACTCGGGTATGCCCAGTTGGCGGGATAACTTAAGCAATTCAGATATTCGTAACCTCGCCCTTTACATTACCGAGTCGAGAGCCAATATCGACTACGAAACCTTCAATTACGACGCCCCCCTGCTTATTACCGATGACATTATCAGCAGTACCCTGCACGACTTTCGATTGCAGATTATCGTCAGCGACCTGGACGCGCAGCCATTTTCCATCGCGCCGCTGCCGGACGGCTCGATTTTATTGACAGAGAAGAAATACGGGGTGCGGCTAATCAGCCCTGACGGCGAGAAATCCGATTACATTCAGGGCACACCACAGGCTTATGCCGATACCTTCACACAGCTCTTCGACCAGGAATGGGGCTGGGGCTGGCTACTCGACATCAAACCTCACCCCAACTACGCAGACAATGGATGGATTTATCTCTACTACGGTGACCGTTGTGATGATTGTAACGACGCCAGTAGAGCGGGAAATACCACGGTTTCCATGACCAAGTTAGTGCGTGGGAAAATTGCCGATGGCCAATGGGTCGAACAGCAGACTATCTGGGAGGCCAACATCGAGCATTACGGTGCCACGCCGGATATTGGTGCCGGTGGTCGCATTGCCTTCGACGACCAGGGCCATGTTTTTTTCACAGTCGGCATCAAGGGGCAGAATAATTTTGAGGGCATACAGGACCTGTCGACACCCTGGGGGAAGATTCACCGGGTAAACGACGAAGGCGGCATTCCAGCGGACAATCCATTTGCAGACCGTGACGATGTCTATCGCAGCATTTACACCTATGGCCATCGTAGTCCGCAGGGGCTGGAATTCAATTTCTTAACTGGCGATCTATGGGGGACGGAGCATGGTCCACGCGGAGGAGACGAAGTGAACCGTCTTATTCCCGGCGCTAACTTCGGCTGGCCACTGTATTCCCTGGGCATGAACTACGATGGCACACCGGTGGATTACGGCAAGCAGCTTGGTATCGCGTTCGAGCTGTCTGACATCCAACAGCCGGTAGTCGATCTCACCCCCTCGCCTGCCGTATCCAGCTTTGTGATAACTACCAGCGAACAGTTCCCCAATTGGCGCGGCGATTTTCTGGTCGGTTCGCTGAAGGCGCGCAGCCTGTTTCGCTTCGATATTGAGAACAACGAACTGGTCGGCCGCGAGACTCTACTAGAGGGATTCGCTCGCATCCGTGATATCGAAGTAGGTTATAACGGCGATATCTATTTATTGCTGGAGCACAATTCGGGGAGCCAAATTGTCCGACTGGTTCCCGCTGACTGATGGGTTCTGGGAAATCACGAAGCGGTGGAGAATAGCGGAGTCAGGTCTTGAATGTTGCAGCTGTTGCGCATTGAGAGGAAAAGCTCAGGAGTGCGTGTCGCAAGACCTGATCCGGATATTCTCCAGTCTTATCACTACTCGACTAT
>JADFOC010000303.1 GCA_022563075.1 Pseudomonadota bacterium | reverse complement strand
GCTGAATGCCAGATTGACGCCTAAGTCTTCGTACATTTGGCGCATAACTGAATACCATTCATTACTAGCTCCGGCGCGAAAGTAAACTTGATGGTTAATGACGATGAGCCATTGACCGGCAGCGGCAGCGGCTTGCAGATCCGCTTCTAGCCACGCAAGTATATTATCTTCTCCGTTACCCGTTACGCCATGTAGATATTCATAAACTATACCGCCGTTCCATTTACGGTACTGGTAGTCAACCACCGCGACGTGTACGTTGCCAAAGTCAAAGGAATAGTTATGTCCGGCCATGCTTCCTTCTTCTAGCAAACCTGGAAAGTAGGTCGCCTCTTCGCTGGCACTGGGACCGGGCAGATGTTCGAGCAGATCATACTGGGCAGGCAGATAATCCCAATTACCGAGTTCCCATGCAGTTGCCGCAGCCTCGTAATCATGGTCACCAATTGATGGAAAAAACCCTGCCCGAGAGGTCAGGTCACCATATTCCTGAAAATGTTTTGTATCCCATTCTTCGTAGGTGCCGTCGGTATAGACATTATCACCAACCGTCGTGATGAAGTTGGGACGTCCATATAACTCGCCTGTAGTCGAGTCCAGCAGAAGACCTCTGGCGTCTCGCACCAGGATATCTCGAAGCTCATCACGCATCGGCGCACTATTGCCCACTCCGTAGTCGCCAATGACGATGAAGTTGACATCGTCGGTACTGGTGGTGGATGCCGGGGCGGTTTGGAATGAAAAGCCTGACGCCTGCTCGGTACCATCTACAAATATTTTATAGTGATAGAGTGTATTGGCGAATAAACCACTCAATGCGACCTCGTGCAGTGTTATGCCCAACTCACCGATCACTCGCTCCCCGGTATCTGCAGCATCAGCTTCGGTAGTCCAAATAGAGTTATCCAGGCTGAAGTCCACGCGCGAATCTCCGCCTTGCACAGTGGTCCACGTGATTACGACGCCGTCGTCAGTGAGCGATTGCAGCGTAGGCAACCAATAGACATTTCCGGTGACGATCGTCTCAGTCATGTCGTCGGTCACGCTAATCATGATGTCCAGGAAATCGGTGTTGGTGACCGCGTCGCTCACCTCCACCGTTATTTCATAAGTATTATCGCCATTGGCATCAAGCGGGTTTTCAAAGTCCGGCGGGGCATCAAAGGAGATGTTACCGCTGTCATCTATGCTGAACGAATCCGCATCGGGACCCTCCAAGGTGTAAGCGGTGACTCCAACGTCGTCCGTGACCCATACTGTGACCACCGTGCCCACGGTATTTTCAAGAAATTCGATGGTGGTACGAACGCTGGGATCAATCGTCGGCGGTACTTCGTCGACGTCGGTCACGGTAATCATGATGTCGATGAAATCGGTGTTGGCGGCTGCGTCGCTCACCGTCACCGTTATTTGATAAATATTGTCGCCATTGGCATCAAGCGGATTCTCAAAGTCCGGCGGGGCATTAAAGGTGATGTTAGCAACGCCATAAATGGTGAACCAGTCCGCATCGACACCATCCAAGTAGTAATCGGTGACCCCGACGTTGTCAACGGCTGTCACCTGATGCGCCGTGCCGCGGTTATTCTCGGCAAAGCTCGAAGTCGCGCCACTGGTAATCACTGGCGGCTCTTGATCCACAACACACCCGGGACTGTCTACGCAGACCCACACCGTAGCGGTATCAGTATTCAAACTACTGTCCTGAATGGTGTAAGTAAATGTGGCTATTCCAGAGAAATCTTCATCGGGTGTAAAACGAATTCTATCAATGGGTAAAATCCGGCTAGCTCGAAGACTGCCATTCAGTGCGTCTTGAACGGATATGACAGACAGACCATCGCCGCTATCATTGCCCAAAATGTCATCCGCTGACAGGCGTATTTCTTCATTCCAGCCAGTCTCAAAAGTATTGTCAACCGCATCTGCTGCTTCCGCCATTTCGACTAAAACGACCGATACCAGGAGAAATACCACAGCAGGTTTAGTACATATAGTTTTAACGAGTGTTAGAAAACGCATTTATCTAAGCCATCCGCTACATAGAATTGGACACCTAAGCTTTAACGCATTCTTGGAAAATCAGTTGACAAGGGATTATTCGAGAATATAGAGAAGAAAAATTAGCACGATATTTCAATAAGTTAGAATAAGAAATTCCACCCAACCAGGAATGTTGTCCGCACAAGTCTCAGCTTATCCGGATTGGGAGATTATGCCGAGCAGTCTCGTTGCATCAGATCAGGCAGAGTAGTCCGTCTACTTAGTGTTATGCGTTTCGAAGCGACGGCTTGTGGCAGCGCTGAGACTGTCAGTAGCTAGCCTCACTAAAGTAGTGACCCAACTTAATCTCTCAACCCAAAGGCGATTCCCAAGCACGCTACATAGCGAATCAAATGTATTTCTATTTTACTGAACAGTCTCATTTGATCACGATTTGATAGATGCTATTCTTCTTTTTTTTTCAAACCCCACGGAGCCGAGAACTATGTCAGCATTGGTATTGGACGGTAGGGCTCTCGCCCAAAAAACCGAGAAAGAGTTGTCCGCCAGAGTTGCTGCATTAAAAAAAGCTTACCAAGGAGCCACACCGATTCTAGCGACCATTCTGGTTGGCGATGACCCGGCTTCAGCCACCTACGTCAGAATGAAAGGCAATGCTTGTGCACGTATTGGCATGCAATCATTGAAGGTGGAACTGCCTGCTGATACCTCTACCCAGCAACTGCGCAAAAAAATCGAAGAACTAAACGGCAATGCCAATGTCCATGGCATTATTCTCCAACACCCGGTGCCTGAGCAGATAGATGAAAGGTTATGTTTTGATTGCATAGACATTGACAAAGATGTTGATGGGGTGACCTGTATCGGGTTTGGCAGAATGGCGATGGGTGCAGAAGCTTATGGCTGTGCAACACCTAAGGGGATAATGCGTCTGCTGGAAGCCTACGACATACGCCTCGCAGGAAAGGAAGCAGTGGTTGTCGGACGCAGCCCGATTCTGGGTAAGCCAATGGCAGCGATGCTACTAAATGCCGATGCAACGGTGACCATTTGCCATTCAAAAACCTTAAACCTTGCAGATATTGTTCTGCGAGCAGACATTGTTGTCGGCACGCTAGGCCGTCCAGAATACATTAAGGCGGATTGGATCAAAGATTCTGCGATTGTTATTGATGCGGGTTCGCACCCGGGTGGCAAAGGTGACATAGAGCTCGCCCCGCTGGTAGATCGAGTTCATGCGTACACGCCCGTGCCTGGAGGTGTTGGACCAATGACGATCAATACACTGATTTACCAAACCGTGGAAGCTGGTGAGAAAAAACTAGATAGCTAATGAGCCCGCTATTAATCGCTTGGACGTCCGCTTCCAACCAAAGCAGTCAATAGGCAGGAGCTATTTTGAACCCTAGACCAGCATCTAACAAAAAGTTCGACATAAGACAAACCACCAGGTAGTTTGCCGCCCAACAAGATCGTTAGAGTTACCCGACAGTGAAACTACAGGTAGTATTGGCACAATTAATAAACTTGCTGGAAAGAGGCTCCGATATCTTGCAGTACTAGGGCACCTCTGAACAATGCAGTTATGCCCTAGCCATCTTCCCAAGAGCGTCTGCTATGGCTAGCACATACTCACGCTCTCAGATTTACCAGGAATTGAAAGTCATTAGGGGATACAAGCACGATGACCGATACAGAGTAGAAAATGATTGATTACATTTTTTCCCGATCTCAATTCATTCACCCTGGTATTTTCCCTGGCATTGGCAGATGTCGTGGCTTATTCTTCGACCCATGACTTCTGTTATCTATCCCACTACCAATCTTAAGCATATTGAGCAACTCAATATCGCCCGCGGTGACGGTATCTATGTGTATGACGACGCAGGCAATCAATACCTTGAGGGTTTGGCCGGGCTTTGGTGCAGTTCACTGGGTTTTAGTAATAAGGAGTTAATCGAGGCGATCGGCGATCAACTCAACACCCTCCCCTTCAGTCACATGTTTGGTGGCAGGACGCATCAGGTGGGCATGGATCTGGCGGATAAACTGGCTGCCATGGTGCCGATCGAGGATGGCAAGGTATTCTTCGCCAATTCCGGCAGTGAGGCGAATGACAGTCTCATCAAGATGCTGCGCTATTACTT
>JADFOC010000302.1 GCA_022563075.1 Pseudomonadota bacterium | reverse complement strand
GCGCTGGGAAAGGATGATGCGGACGGCAGTAAAACCATCGACATGCTCGAAGAGAAGCAGCAGATATTGCAGTCACTGGGTATTCGAGCGAATACCTGGTTACAAGGCGTTACCGCGTTTCATAAGTATTATTCAGTCGCCGCTGGATCAGAAGTATCGCTGATTCACTTTCATCAAAGCCGCATCAAGTCGGGTGTCGATTTTAAACATCTGCATAAATGGATAAGAGGGGTCCATTCCGCAAGATTACTATACGGCACCTAATAGTTAATTCGCCGCATTCTCCTTTCCTCTCAATTGATCGATTAGGCAGATCTTTGTCTGAGATCTGTTTTCTCCGCTAAGCAGCACGATCTATTCAACCCAAGTCGATAATTCTATTTTTAAAAGCGCAATTCCAACATTGTACTCGCTATTTTTTACACAATTATTTTAATTGGATGTCCTATAAATATTAATTGGATGTCCTTTATTATTTTATTGAAGGTCATGAATCGGATTGGCTAAGTCCCAGAAATCTCAGAGGTTATTTGTTGGCACTCTCGACAATGCAAGATGAGGGGGCTGGTATACCACTTAATAAAAGAGATCTATCGAAGTGGAAAATAAGGTGCAAACCACTAGATATTGTTTGACTTTGACTAATTTACACTATATGTTGCGCTTCATAGAGTTCACTGAATTATTGATTTCAGGCAGCAAGCAGCGAAACTCGGGGCGAAAATCTTATAAGTAAAAAGCCTAAGAAAGGGGAAAATTAATTCAGATCAGCATAAGAACAATAAAAGAGACCTCAATAAAAACAAATTAACTAACACACTAAAGCTCGGATAAATCTCATTTACTCAAATTTGGAATTTCATTTGGCAGTAGCCGGAGTTAAAAACGAATGAACAAACTCGCGCAAGCAGTAGTCGAAGAGTCTCTGCATGAAACTATTCAAGAGACCAGACTCGACAGCGACCAACTCTACCTGAAGAAGAAAAAGGAAGACCAGATCAGGATGAAACTTGATCAATTCGCCAAGGAGCTTTCTCGGGTAGAACAGCAGCGGGATAAACACTAGGCATTGAAGACGCTGCTGTCTTGTGACTACTTTGATTGGCTCCTGGCTGATCACTGCAACTGACCTCCCCCCCCAATAAAAACGCAGACAACGCCTGCCATTCGGCACCAACCGATGTATTCACCCGCTTGCCAGTGAATTTGCCCCTTAAGGGCGTAAGCATTAGACTCTGATAAACTGTGACTTCCGTTTGTGATCTCTAGTTCGAGAAGGAGATGCTATGTTACTCATCAGAAAACCGCGAATGCTGTTTGGAATCGTGTTGTTGGGCTTGTTGTTACCCACTTGCACGGCAACGTCAATTTATTCACCTTTGCTGCGCGCCGAACCCAGTGTGGATGCCGCGCTGACGCGGGCGCCTCGTACCCTGAGGCTTTACTATGCCGCACTGCCAGATGTAGACCAAAGCAATGTGACTTTAATAGGTCCCACCGGGGAACATCAATTGCGTGGTTTGCACACGATGGCATCCGATGATCTGATGATCGAGATTATGGATCCGGTTACCGAGGGCGAGTACACCGTGCGGTGGACCACGGTAATCGGCGATGATCCGGTGGTGTACGAAGGTTCCTATAATTTCACCGTGCGCACGGATCAATAAGCTGGACTTGCGCGCTTCCGCGGTACATGCATCCAACGCTCTTTTCCAAAGACACCAGGAAGCGGGAATTTTATTCTTGGTTTATGCCTCATGGTAGTACCTATGCGCTTAGCTACTGCTGACACGGTGTTTTCGCTAACAGAATCCGCAGCGAACTGGGAAATGCCTATAGCACTAGAACAAGTACTTGTTAAACCAGTCGATGGTTCTTTCCCAGGCCAGCGCAGCCGCCGCTTCATCATAACGGGGTGTGGTGTTGTTATGAAAGCCATGGCTCGCGCCGGCGTAGACATAAGATTCGAAAGTGACTCCGGCATCGGTTAAAGCCGCTTCGTAGAGTGGCCTGCCTGCCAGAATCCTGGTATCGGTACTCGCGTTCTGAAACATCAAGGGTGATTTGATGTTTGCTGCGGCTTCGATGGTAGGCTGACTGCCATAGAAGGGGACGCCAGCGTCTAAAACATCCGGCATTGTTGCTGCTAGATTGTTTACCACGCCACCGCCATAGCAAAATCCAACGGCGCCTACCTTGCCATTTCCCTGTGGGTGTGACTTCAAGTAATTCAGGGCCGCCTGCCAGTTACCCATCATCTCTTCGCGATCTAACTGCCGTTGCATGGTACGACCGTCATCATCATTACCCGGCCATCCACCCAGGGGACTCAGCGCATCGGGTGACATGGCCATGAAACCAACCAGCGCAAGACGACGTGTCACATCTTCGACATAGGGATTGCGACCGCGATTCTCGTGAATCACCAGCACTGCAGGCAATTTTTCACCACCGCGACTGGCCGGTCGCACCAGATAACCCTGCCAGTCTTGTGGAGACGGGAAGGTTAAATACTCCCCCTCAATTCTAGAATCTTCAGCGAGAATTTCCTGCGCTTCTGCATACTTCGGCTGCAGGCTCTGGAGGATGGCAGCGGCGCTCAGTCCACCGACGGCATAGCGCGAGATCTGTTTTAGGAAACCTCGTCTATCGAGTCGGCCGTGCACGTATTCATGAAAGCTTTCTAGAACTACTGGATCGAAATCCTTGATGGTCTTGTCGGGTTTGTTCATGAATCAATCCTCTTTCTTAGAAAAACGCACGGTTGATGCGGAATTAACAGGTCGGCACTTTGACCAGGGTGATGCTGGGTGGCTGATTATTGACCGTATAGTATGCTCCGATCAAAATGCTAGTGCCAATGCCGGCTTCGAAGGTATCGATTAGCCCCGACGAATAGTCAATCCACCGTCTACTGGCAGGGCTACACCGGTGATGAAAGATGAGGCAGGCAAGGCCAGGCTTAAAGTGGCGTGAGCGACTTCCTCTGGATCACCGTAGCGGCGCAACGCAATACGGCGCCGTGAATAGATGGCGCGATCTTCTTCGGGAATCGAGTCAGTCATGGCGGTAAGAATGGGTCCGGGGCAGATGCAGTTGACGGTAATTCCTTCCTTGCCGAGTTCCACCGCCAGTGAACGCGTCAGCCCGACCACACCATGTTTCGATGCCGTATAAGGACTGTTGCCCGGGGTAGCTCCCAGACCTTCGGTGGAGGCTATATTGATGATCCGCGCTGAATCTGATTTTCGAAGGGCAGGTAAGGCCGCACGAATCAGCTGCGTGTGAGCAGTTAATAAGACGTTGAGGCTGTGCAGCCACTTGTCTTCATACTCGTCACTATCGATTGGCGCGTGCAGAGAGATGCCTGCATTATTAATTAAAATATCCAGTCCACCATAGTGCTCAGTTATTGCGTCCACCGTGCGCTGAATTGCAGCTTTGTCGGTTACATCCAACGTCCAGGCTCTGGCCTCGGCACCTGCCGCCTTAATCTCGGCGACTGTTGCTTCGAGGCGAGCCTGGTTCAAGTCAGTCGCCGCAACGCTGGCGCCCTGTTCAGCAAAAAGCCGCGCCGTCGCCCTGCCCATACCGCTGGCCGCTCCGGTAATAAGGACTACCTTGCCTTCGATGGAGCGACTGAGTTGAGATAACTTTTCCATGGGTGGATTCCGCAACATAAGTAGGGCGAGGGCGAAGAGGACGGAGGGATAATAGTTAATCCCTTCGCCCCATCTATTGCTTCTTCCTATTGTGCTCGCAACTGGGCTTCCAACTCCTTTTTCCTGGCTTCCGCGGAATCCAGCAAAATTTGCTCAACACTGTTTGCCCCATCCAGGGCCTGCAGTTGTCGGTTGGTTAAGATCCCTCGTGGTGTTTGCTCTTGTTCTTGCACTTGATTTTCATTTTCATCGTCGGAACTACATGCACTCAACAAGCCCAACAACACAATGGTCATTCCAATTCGTGATTTATTCATGGCGCTGATCTCTCTAAAGCAGGGGGCTCAGAGAATATCTTATTACCGATCCGATTACTGATCAAAATCTAGTCTCTCCGTTCCCCTTGATACTATGATTTATATGGGGGGATTTATATGGGCGTCCAGTTTGTGCTTGCTATCAACATTCTCGGGTGTGGATTTTGAGCTTAT
>JADFOC010000301.1 GCA_022563075.1 Pseudomonadota bacterium | reverse complement strand
CATCTCTTAACCCCTGAACGGCTGACTAGCCGCTAAATCCGATCCAGCGCCCGGTTGCCGCAACCGTGAACCAAACCATTATTGAAGACACGCCCACCATCTTTACTACCCAGGGATTAATCTCACTAAGTTCTCTTCGCAGCAGCGGTTGACGAATAGAAAAATGGAATAGCATCCCGGTACACAATGCCAGCATCTTGTACCAATAGACCGGTAGATAGTAAATCTTCATGGCCACACCGCATGCCATAAACACCCCGGTGGGCAACACCAGCACCAGCGCCCAAAACAATAACTTATCGGTTCTGTCGATGATGATCCGTGCCGGCACATCGGTTAGTATCAGACCCAGCAATCGACCATTGCCCACCAGCACACTGCCACCCAGTACGGCTATCCCAAGCAGGTGAAATGCTTCCACGGTTGCAAAGACCGCGCCCCAGGTTTTCCCGATCACGCCAAACCAGGTTGTTTCCATCCATTCGAAAAAGGGTTGTATAGCGATCCAGACATCGACCCGCATGCTGGTATAGGAAAACACCAATGCGGCCGCGACCAATGCCGCGGCGAGTATCGTCTTGGTGTACGGACCCAATAGTGAAGTGGGCATCTGGCTAACTCCTAAGTGGTAATTTTCAATCGATATTTAACGCGCAAATTCGACGACTTTAAAAGCGGGTTTGGCCGTCAAGACAACCAGCCAGGACTTCCATCAAGGCCGATTGGCCATAGGCACAGTCGAACCAGTCATAGGCCATAAAGCGACCGCAAATGACAACCAGGGTCCAGAAACCAAGCGACAGGGCTGCACCTGTACGAATCCGTTTCGGGGCGCGGACATCGTTGTCCCAGGACGAAACCGACTCATTCATGCGCTTATGAAAAAGATAGGCGTTAATCGCACAAGCCACCAGCAACACCATTTTCATACGAAACCAGATACTTTGTGTGGTACGCACCGGTACTGCATACACCAGCATGATTCCGGTAATAATCATGATTGAAAATCCAACCATCATGGGAATATTTAACCGGTGAGCGATGGTACTGGCTGGCACGTCGGTGAGTGCGTATCCCATCATGCGCAAATCGATCAGGAACAACATCCCCAGACTGAGCATCAAGGTCAGTACATGGGTAGACTCGGTCCAGTTGTACATATAGTAGGATTCATGCAGCAGTGTGCTCCAGGCAGTATCATCCAGCCATACTGCAATATCGTATACGAATTGGTTAAGCACTAATAAAACCTCCACAGCCATCTCTTCTGGCTACTGACTTTCTTCTTTCGCCGCAGACCTGGTAACAAGCTGCGAGCACTAATATCCTGTAATTTGGCAGCCAGGTAGAAATGAGGACAGCATTTTTGCCGAATTCTGAACGATCACAACATTGAGATTGATCAACGAATGTGAAGATTGTGGTGAAATTCAGAGATTGGCACCGATCTGGTTCTGGCAGTTATTCTGCCAGAAATTCGATAATTTCGCTTGCTTCCTACTTCTGCCCAGCTTTTTCTGGATTAAGCCCCAACCGCGAGCCTGCGCAAGAATAACCCAGCGATACGTCCAAATCCATACCATCGATCTCGAAAATGTTTCGGTTTAGACGTTAAATAGCAGTGCTGCCGGCTAGCACAGGCACTCAGGAATGGCTCATTCTCTTTCTATATTCGGAGGGAGTCACACCTTTTATTTCCCTAAAAGCATTGTTAAAAGGTGTGATTGACTGATAACCAACAGATAAGGCAATGGTCAGCACCGGCGTGTTGTGATTGCCTGTTTCCGAAAGTGCGTTGCTGGCATCTTCGATCCTGTATTTATGCAGCATGGCATTGAAATTCCTAAATCCGAGTTGCTTGTGGATAAAAGCTCTTAGCCGATATTCGGGTAGATTCAATTTTTTTGCCAACATCGAAATGGTTAAACCCGCCTCACGATAGGTCTGATTGTCTCGAAACCCTTGGTTAAAACTGTCGACATCAAGCACCTTGGACCCTTCTGTCCCCGGTTCTTTTTTAAGTGCGGCGACCTTGCGGATAACATAACTTAGGGACACAGAATCGAAATGAAGGGCGACCAGTAACATGCCTAACGCCAGAACGGCGATTGCATACACGATGATTGCCTGCGCACTTGCATAACCCGCTGTAGCGCCGTCTAATAAGAAATTCTCCACGAAGACGACGCTGAATATGAGCGTGCCTTGTACGCCAATAATGAACCAACGCAAGACCCGACGATCATCTACCAAATCAGCCCGCCACCCTTTTAGAGTCCAATAGATCGCGAATCCCACAAACAGGAGTTGCAACACGTCCATGCTGGTGCTCAATAACTCGGTGGTTGAGGAACCGGAGGGCCCATCCGACAATTCCAGATAGGTGAGCACGAAATCCAGGAACACCTGCATGGCGAATGCAGCGGCCAGCGTGAATGGGAATTTTTGCTGTTCCTGAAAAATCAGAAAGCAATAGATCATGAATAAGCCGCAGATGCTGCTGGTGCCAACCTGAATGATCAGTTGCCAGCGGCTCAGATCCAATCGAAATTGTGGATCGATATGCTGCCCGGTCATGCCATTGAACAGGTAAAACACAATAAAGACCGCCATGATGGCAAACACTCTGGCGCTGGCTGCTCGCGCATCAATTTTGAGATAGCCTGTGGCCAGCAGCAAAACAGACAGAATCGCTGTAATTTGAGCGCTAAATAACAGCATTGGACTGAACACAAGCTCTTCCTAGAGTTGGGGGGATAGCTAAGCTGACCATAACCGATAGATAATTAATATTCAAAGCAGTCGCGGGCGAAATAGGGTATGAATTTCAGGATACTTGCTGACCGCCTGGTTAGCACTGGCCACTCCTGCAACAAGGAGTGGCTCACAGGTGTCCAAAACAAGGATCAAGCGCGCGCACAAATCTCGAAGCACAATAATGGCGCACACTGCTGTTTTCTAAATTAGAGATCTCTGTGTTTCCAGGGTGATAATTCCCGGGAAAGACTTCGGCCGACATTTAGGGTGGATTGAACGGCGTCGATCAAAGCCCGTAGAGCTATCCCTTCAATTTATCCTCCATCTTCTGCAGAATATTGTCAACGCTGTTGGCACCCTGATACTCAGGGTCGAATTGGTTGAACAGATTAATTGCCCGTTCGGTACGGCGGCCAAATTTCAGGACTCGCTCAAAATAACAATCCGGCGCGGTATTGTGTTGGATAAGGTCAATTAAAAATGCTCCCATAGCCAGAGCGCTTAGCAATAGATCTCGGAAAGCATCAAGATAAAGTTTGAATTGAAATACCAGTAGCCTGCGTACCTGTGGCCACAATTTATCCCTAGTAGTTGATTGATTTTCCACCTTTGCCTCCATAAATTTCACCCTTGGCCAGAGCCGAAACCTCGCTCAATGTTAATGGTTTGCGTAAAAAAGGTTCAGTTACGGACCAAATAATGCCGATCCGCAACATGAACCTAAGCGCACAAACCCAGTTTGTGAAGACAGACTCTCCAGCATTGTCTGATTAGACGTCGCTCAGTTTGCCAGGTTACAAATTAATCTGCTTCAACCATGAGTGTTGACATTCATATTCTGTGCCATGTTCCTATATTATTGATTGTTATGGATTTTAATTCCTGGGAGGTAGAGATTAATGAGGATTCTCACCAGTTGATGATGAATCTAACCGTCACTGAGAAGCTGTAGGAGCCGGGTTACCACTGACAGATACCCCCATCACATCTGCCTCTCCGCCAGTAGCAGCAGACGGTAGTTGCGCCTCTTGGGTCAGATTTGCTATAGGTGGTGCGGACAAGGTGGTTGGTGCAACACCCTGGGTAGAAACTCCTCCGCACGCTACTAAGGCAGCCACAAGTGAGGTCACAACCATTATCTGACATCGCCGCATGGCCCAATTCTACCAGCACCCGGAACCAGGCAACTGGTCTCGCGCCTCCGACATTGACCTAACACGCTGGTTCGCCCCTATAATGGCTCGTCATGGTCGAAGACGAAGGCAATCAGGAGGCGCCATGATAGCCAGGATCGTTCGACGGCTGGCCAAACGCTCGGGCGGTGAAGGTAATTATTGGGTGATGGAAAGTCCCCAACTTGACCACGTGGGGATTCACCGGGGGGAGTGTCGTATGTGTAATGAC
>JADFOC010000300.1 GCA_022563075.1 Pseudomonadota bacterium | reverse complement strand
CCAGTAGCTCAATTGGCAGAGCAGCGGTCTCCAAAACCGCAGGTTGGGGGTTCGATTCCCTCCTGGCCTGCCACTAACCGGCAGGCATGATCGGATGCGAGGGCCGCGCAAGCGGCTAAGCTAAATCGATGCTGGATTTTATTGAGAGTTAAACGCAACAACTTATGGCAGAGAAAATAGAAAGCGCAGACAATAGACTCGACTGGCTTAAGTGGGCGGCGGTGGCTGCTATAATTGCTGCGAGTGTTTATATTAATTCTTATTTCTCGGCTGAGTCTCTGCTGTTTAGAACCATGGGATTGCTGGTGGCAGCAGGCGCTACCGGGTGGATCGCAGCACAAACTGTAAAGGGTCGTGCGTTCGTCAATCTTTGCTTGGAAGCGAGGATTGAAATTCGAAAAGTAGTTTGGCCAACAAGGGAAGAGACAACGCAAACCACGATCGTGGTTCTTATCGTAATCTTCATTGTCGCTATTATTTTAATGCTACTGGACTGGGGATTGAACGGCATCGTCTCCTCCATAATCGGCTAGAGGTAACTAATGGCAAAGCGCTGGTATGTGGTCCATGCTTATTCGGGCTATGAAAAAAAGGTCATGCAAGCACTGCAAGAGCGAGTAAGCCTTTCAGGCATGGATGACTACTTCGACGAGGTGCTGGTGCCGACCGAAGAAGTCCTGGAAATGCGTGGCGGACAAAAAAGGAAGAGTGAGCGGAAATTTTTCCCCGGTTACGTGCTGGTTCACATGGAACTTAATGATGACACCTGGCATTTGGTCAAAGATACGCCGAGAGTGATGGGGTTTATTGGTGGGACAGCAGAGAAACCTGCACCCATCACGGATAAGGAAGCAGACGAAATCCTGCAGCGAATGGAGGACAGTGAAGAGACACCAACCCATAAGATTATTTATGAGCCTGGTGAATTAGTTCGAGTGACCGACGGTCCTTTCAATGACTTTACTGGAACCGTCGAAGAAGTGAACTATGAAAAGAGTCGATTGCGAGTCGCTGTATTGATTTTCGGTCGCTCAACACCGGTCGAACTGGAGTTCGGACAGGTGGAGAAGAGTTAAGAATCTGCAGTAGTAAATGTAGTAATAGCACGTCATCCAGGACTTTCGGGTCCTAATGGCACAATTTAAAGCCGATATTCACGTTGCGGTGAATTTCGCCGGGGAGTTTGAGCGACTTGTTCGCAAGTTAGTTTGAACGTTTGAACCCAAAGGAGAAAGTAATGGCTAAGAAAGTACTGGCTTATATCAAGCTACAGGTTGGCGCGGGAAAAGCTAACCCTAGTCCGCCAGTGGGTCCGGCCCTCGGACAACACGGCGTCAATATCATGGAGTTCTGTAAGGCGTTTAACGCACAAACAACCGGCGTTGAACCTGGATTGCCTATCCCGGTCGTCATTACAGTCTACGCTGACCGCAGTTTTACCTTTATCACCAAAACCCCTCCTGCTTCGGTATTGCTGCGTAAGGCTGCTGGCGTGAATAAGGGCAGCGGTCGTCCCAACACCGAGAAAGTGGGCAAGGTAAATCGGGCGCAACTGGAAGAAATTGCCACCCAGAAAATGCCTGACCTGACGGCGGCTGATATGGATGCCGCCGTACGCACCATTGCAGGCAGTGCGCGCAGCGCAGGATTGGAAGTCGAGGGGGTTGAATAAGATGACTAAACTATCCAAGAAGCGTAGGCAGATGGCACAGAAGTTGGAAGTAGGCAAGAACTATTCAGTGGAAGAAGCGGTTTCGTTAATTGCAGAATTCGCATCAACAAAATTTAAAGAATCTATTGATGTATCGATCAATCTCGGCGTCGATTCACGCAAATCAGATCAAGTGGTTCGTGGCTCGACTCTATTGCCAAACGGCACCGGTAAAGATGTGCGAGTGGCTGTCTTTGCCCAGGGCGAGAACGCTGCAAAAGCCAAAGCGGCCGGAGCCGACATAGTGGGCTTCGATGATTTGGCGGAAAGCATTAAGGCGGGCAATCTGGACTTCGATGTAGTGATTGCATCACCCGATGCGATGCGGATTGTTGGTAAGCTGGGCCAGGTACTGGGTCCGCGCGGGCTTATGCCAAATCCCAAGGTCGGCACAGTGACTCCTGATGTGGCAACAGCGGTAAAGAATGCCAAGGCAGGCCAGGTACGCTACCGCACTGACAAGAACGGTATTGTGCATGGCGGCATTGGCAGGGTAGGTTTCGAAGGCAGCGCCATCAAGGCAAACCTGGAGGCTCTACTGGCAGATTTGAAAAAATCGAAGCCTTCTTCGTCAAAGGGAATCTATATACAGAAAGTAGTTCTCTCTTCGACTATGGGTCCTGGACTACAAATAGATAATTCTACATTAGCAATTTGATAATGAATAACGAGGAGCACGATGTGCTCCTTCGCAGACTTTGGGGTTTTGTTGAGCTTGTTCAACAAGGCCGTCAAAGACCGTAGGTGATGCAGGCAACTGTATCTTAATTTTTCCTACGCAGATGGTGAAACCCAATTCGGAGTATCTGTACCGAATTCCTATCACCGCAAGAGCAGGTATTTTTATCTTAGATAAAGATGCCTCAGCACGGCTGGAAACAGCCGAAATCAAAAGGGGAATCGTTACTGCATATTTTCGAATGAGGTGGTCGAGAAGCCATGCAATCGGAAATTTTAGTGATAAATCCTCGAATCAAACTAGGGAGTTAAGCTAGTGGCAATTAGATTGGAAGACAAGAAACAAATTGTTTCCGAAGTCAACCAGGCTGCTAACAGTGCTTTGTCTGCGGTACTGGCCGATTATCGTGGCGTTACCGTTAGTGACCTGACTGAGCTGCGCAAGACTGCAAGAGAAAACAAGGTTTATCTGCGCGTGGTAAGAAACACGCTGCTGAAGAAGGCAGTTGTAGATACTGATTTTGAATGCATATCCGAAGCTTTGGTAGGTCCGACTATTCTTGCGTTTTCTGAAGAAGATCCTGGTGCTGCTGCACGCGTGTTAAAGGACTTCGCCAAAGGGAATAAAGAATTTGAGATCAAGGCACTCTCTATTGGTGGCAAGTTAATGGATGCTAGTCAGATCGACGTGTTGGCAACACTGCCAACCCATGATCAGGCACTATCACTATTGATGAGTGTCATGCTGGCACCGGTAACCAAACTTGCTCGAACCTTGATTGAGGTTCCATCGAAAGTGACACGTGGTGTCGCTGCAGTTCGAGACCAAAAGCGCGAAGCGGCCTAATTCCGACAGGTAAACAGTTAGACAGTTAGACAGTTATTTAATTTTAATGAATTTACAGACAGACAGGAGATAAGAGTCATGGCTCTTTCTAGAGAAGAAGTACTAGATGCAATAGCAGATATGTCAGTAATGGACGTAGTCCAATTGGTTGAAGCGATGGAAGATAAATTTGGTGTTTCGGCT
Organism: Pseudomonadota bacterium; assembly: GCA_022563075.1. Lineage (GTDB taxonomy): Bacteria > Pseudomonadota > Gammaproteobacteria > Pseudomonadales > Pseudohongiellaceae > UBA9145. The sequence continues at coordinate 748 of JADFOC010000300.1, read as the reverse complement.
GCGGCAGCGGTCGCAGCAGCGCCAGTAGCGGTGGCCGAGGACGCAGCTCCCGAGGAAGAAAAAACCGAGTTTGACATCGTCCTCATTGCGTGTGGTGACAGGAAGGTTAATGTGATTAAAGCGGTTCGTACTATCACCGGCCTGGGTCTGAAAGAGGCTAAAGGAATGGTTGACAGTGCCCCTTCAACACTTAAAGAAGCTGCCCCAAAAGCAGAAGCGGAAGAAGCCAAGAAGGCTCTGGAAGAAGCCGGCGCGACCGTTGAGCTTAAATAGTAAGCCACAACCAGTAATCGCGAACACCGGGTGCGGGTTAACTGCACCCGGGGCTAGTTCGTGATTTGGGAAAAGTTAGCTGATCGATTTATTGAGCAGTTAGTCATGCAACGACTTATTGGCTCAATCTCACGCCAATTTATAAGCGTCGCAAATCGCAGAGTTATTCTGCCAGTAGTTAATAGAAATAGTACAGCACTAGGAACACACTAATGGCCTATTCGTATACAGAGAAAAAACGTATCCGCAAGAACTTTGGCAAATTGCCAAGCGCGATGGATATTCCGTACCTCTTGTCTATACAAATCGATTCCTACAGACAATTTACTCAGGCTGGTACTCCTGTAGAAGAACGCATTGATCAGGGCTTGCATGCCGCGTTCAAATCTGTATTTCCAATTGTCAGTTATTCTGGGAAAGCCGTTCTGGAGTATGTAAGTTATAACTTGGGGAAGCCCGCTTTTGATGTCAAGGA
>JADFOC010000299.1 GCA_022563075.1 Pseudomonadota bacterium | reverse complement strand
CTGGGAGTAGCGAGTACCCGATGCATTAAACCCCGGGGTACATCGCATCGAAGTATTCAGCATAGATGAATTCGGACAGACGCAACACGGCGCATTCAGTTTCGAAGTGCTGGATTGGCAATGATCAGCGTAAAAAGCACAGGTTACTGACACTGGTGCCAGCCTCTAGATCCAGCGCCTCACCTTGTTTTTATAGACGATGTATTCCTCACCAAATTTCTCCTCCAGGTAGGTTTCTTCTTTGGCGATGGCAATCAAATAGACCAGGAAAGCCGCCGGGACAAAGCTGATCAATATCCAGACGCTGTTGAACCCAATACCCACGCCCATATTAACCAAACAGAATCCCGCGTAGATTGGATTTCTGGACCAGGCATAGAAACCGGTAGTGACAATGGTGTTGGTTGGTTTCCAGGGTTCGATAGCCGTACCTCTGCGTTTAAACTCGCCATTGACCAAGATGGCCACGGCGATACCGAACAACACCAGCGCCAAACCAGCCAATGCGATCGCTCCAGGCAGACCAAGGCTCGAAGGCCATACATAGTCGAGAGCCACGCCAACGAAAATCAACAACAGGAAGATCAGTGGTGGCGGAAACTTTACCGCAGCGCCTTTTTCATCACCCATGGTGACGGATAACTCCTGATACAGTGCAGTCATGCACACCATAGCAGAATAAACCCGTCCTCATTAGTGTTTTGACGGGCAATTCGCACTAGAATAGAGGTATAGACAGGAGAGATTGATGACTGCATTTAACAATATTCTGATTGTCCTGGATGTGTATAACGATTTCCGCGATGACCCGGATCATCAGCCGCCGGAGATCAAGAAAGCCATCCTGCTGATTACCGAGAAAAAGAGTGCCAAGCTGGTGCTGATGGGCTGCGGCTTCGAAGAATATCTGCACGACACCTATTCAAAATTCGGCAAGAACGCCATCGAGCAACGCAAACAATTTTGTGAGGAGATGGAGCGACGCGTGCAAGTGTTCGCCGACGTCCTGACTAGCCAGGGGTTTAATGTGAGATGTAGCGTGCACTGGGCCTACCCACGCTACGAACAAATCGCCAAAGTAGCCAGGAGGCTGAACGTCGACCTGGTTATCCAGCACATCAATCCGAAAATTGAGCATGCAGAACATAATTTGTCTCGCGATACCTGGCAACTGGTAAGAACCTGTAACAAACCCCTGCTACTCATCAAAGACAAAGACGCCGATTGGGGTGATGAATACGTGGTACTGGCAGCCGTAGATCCAAGCCATAGCCACAACAAACCGCTGGGTCTGGACTCTCTAATTTTGGACACGGCGACACAGATAACAAAAACACTGTCGGGTAATTTACATGTGGTACATGCCTACCCTGGATCGGGGGGAATCTTTAGCAAGAAAGACTCCATTCACGAAGCACACCGTCAAGCGATGGATGCACTGCTGTCCGATTATTCTATTGCAGCGGAGGCGGTGCATTTAATTGATGATTCTCCAACCAAAGCCATCTTGGAGTGTGAGAACGCGATAAGGGCAGATATCACCGTAATCGGTGTCCTTTCTCGCTCCCGTGTCTCCGAAGCAATTATCGGCAATACGGCCGATCGAGTGCTGGATTATATAAAGTCAGATTTGTTGATTCTCAAACCGGGATAAAGCTAAAGCCCCCTGCAAAGCGAGGCGTCATGTCGCGATTCCAATAGAGAGTGTGCCTTAAAGATCCGGTGTATGGTCCAAACTAAAGCGGCAGATCTTCAGTCCTCTCTCCGGGAATTTATCAACGAACTCCGGGGCGACGGGTATTGATTCGATAAAGCGAGCATGCGGCAGGTGCTGGGCAAATTGTTCAATTAAATAGTCTGCATCCAGGAAAGGGCTGTTTATTGTTGCGATAATATCGGCACCGGGATTACAAAGTTGCTTTAGCTTTCCTAACACGGCTGCATAATTTTTTACCACATCGAAGCTACCGGGTTGCCGTGTGGGTGGATCGATGATCACCAGATCGTAACGCCCATATCGTTTTATCCTGCCCCAGGAACGAAACAGATTGTGCGGAATGGATCTGACCCGCCTTGGGTCCTGGCCATTGAGTTGGTGATTCTTCGCCCCCCACTTGAGGCTGGTCTTGTTCATGTCCACATTGGTGACGTGGGTTGCACCACCTGCAACCGCCGCAACTGAGAGCGAACAGGTATAGGCAAACAGATTTAACACATTCTTGTCCATGCTGTGTAGTTGCAACCACTCTCGCAACAAGCGCATGTCGAGAAACAGGCCCGCGTTCTGTTGTTGGCCAGGGTGCACCTCAAAAAGCAGAATACCCTCTTTCACCGTGGTGCTTTCAAGCTGGCTTCCGGCTAATAATTCTGAGGGAGCGCCCATCGCATACCGCTTCTGTAAAATAATCGACTCAATCTGGCCAAATTTGTCTGCCGACCGGATGGAATTGGCCAAAGTTTCACAATTAACGATTGGCGCATGCGCCGTTATTAGCACCGATGGCTTAAACCAGTCGATGCAGATGTGCTCCAGGCCAGGATACAAATGCCCCCTGCCATGGAACACCCGTCGCGTCTGGGGCTGTTCATCTGCGAAAAAATCGGTGATGCGGTTTTCGAGAATCGGATTCATTCGTTCTTGGGTTTATTGCGAGTGCTTATCAATTTTGTGCATCCTTCGCTTCCATGTATCATGTTGGCGTTCACAATTTACCCTTTTTCGATGATGCCTGACTACGACTACATAATTATCGGTGCCGGCACGGCTGGGTGTGTGCTGGCCAATCGATTGTCGGCCGATGCGGATACCAAAGTGCTGTTGCTGGAAGCAGGCGGTAAAGACAACTATTTCTGGATTAATATTCCGGTCGGTTACTTATACACCATCGGCAATCCACGAACCGACTGGTGCTACCACACCGAACCCGACCCTGGTCTCAATGGCCGCTCCATCGGCTATGCCCGCGGCAAAGTCCTGGGGGGCTGCTCTTCCATCAATGCCATGATCTATATGCGCGGTCAGAAGAGTGATTTCGATCATTGGGAAGCCCTGGGCAACCGGGGATGGGGCTGGGATGATGTGCTACCAGTGTATAAAAAATCCGAGAGCTATCAGCATGGCGCCGACGAATTTCACGGTGCCGACGGTGAATTGCGGGTGGAAGAACGTCGAGTGAACTGGGAAATACTGGATGCCTGGCGCGACGCCGCCGAGGAATGTGGCATACCCAAGATTAAGGAATTCAACCGCGGCAATAATTTTGGCAACGCCTATTTTCAGATGAATCAACGCAACGGCTCGCGCTGGAGTGCTACCAAGGCATTTCTACGGCCGGTGATGTCCCGGCCGAATCTAACCATCACCACCCATGCCCATGTCGAAAAATTGGAACTGGACACAGCTCAGGGAAAACGACGCGCCACCGGAGTCAGCGTCAGAATTGGCGAACAGGCCGCACAGACAATCCGTGCGAAACGTGAAGTCATCCTGGCGGCCGGCTCCATCGGTTCACCACAGATTTTGCAATTGTCTGGAATTGCGGCGGGCCCCCTACTGCAGGAAAAAGGCATAGAAGTAGTACATGATCTGCCCGGAGTCGGTGAAAATCTGCACGACCATTTGCAGGTGCGCAGCGTCTACAAGGTTCACAACACCGTCACCTTAAACCAACGGGTGAACTCCCTACTGGGCAAGATGAAGATGGGCCTGGAATATTTCCTGTTCAAGCGCGGGCCGTTAACGATGCCACCCTCACAGTTGGGCGCCTTCGCCAAGAGTGATCCAGGGCAAGCCACTACCAATATCGAATGGCATGTACAACCGCTGTCGCTGGACAAGTTTGGTGATCCGCTGCATAGCTTTAACGCCATCACGCCGTCGGTGTGTAATCTATGTCCCACCAGTCGCGGTCACGTGCGCATAAAGACTAAGGATTCCAATGACGACCCGGCCATCACCCTAAACTATCTGTCTACCGAAGCAGATCGGCAAGTGGCTATCGCCGGGTTGCGTTTCACCCGCAGGATCATGGCGGCCAAGGCGCTGGCTCGTTTTGAACCGGAAGAATGGAAGCCCGGACCGGAACTCACCTCCGATACAGACCTGTTAAAAGCCGCTGGCGATCTGGGCACCACCATCTTTCATCCGGTTGGCACCTGCAAGATGGGCAGCGATGCCATG
>JADFOC010000298.1 GCA_022563075.1 Pseudomonadota bacterium | reverse complement strand
CAGCGGGTGAGCGGCATGCATAGCCAGTGAACCCTGGTCTGATTTGTATTGGGCATGGCGCTTGCGGTAGTCGTCGAGCGAAACTGTTTCATGGCGCGGGTCATGGATGCGACCGATGCGTTTCCCCGCCTCGCCACCGAAACCGTCTGCATCGTATTCATAAATGTAATCGCCAAGATGTACCACCAGATCGATGGATGGGTCATTGGCAATCGCGTCGTAGGCATTGAAGTATCCAAACGGATAGTTGGAACAGGTGACGACCGCAAGAACCAGTTGCTCAATATGACCGACAGGCAAGGTATGGGTACGACCCACCGCTGAGGTAGACCCATTTACCGCGAACTGGTAGAAATATTCCTGCCCGGGGTCGAGGTTATCGACGACAATTTTGACGGTGTGGTCACGTCCCTGGTCGGTGGTGTAGCGGCCTCGAGCGACGACATCGATGAACTCGGCATCAGTTGCAACCACCCAGTCAACCTCAACCACGGCTTCAATCTCACTCACGCGAGTCCAGATGACAACACTCGATTGATCGGGATCGCCGCTCGCGACCCCGTGAGCAAAGATGGCACCAGGTCGGTTTTGCACCGGTGTTGACTGGCTGCAGGCAACCGGTAAGAGCAGCGCAGAGGAAACTGCGAGTATCGCTTGTCGCCGCGTAATTTTCCTATTCAATTAATTTAGCCTGGGAACGAGTGAGGAACGAGGGGACACTCATAAGATAATAAGATAAGACTCGCAAGTGAGCGATTAAAGCAGTATCTCCAAGTTTGGCTCATTATCGCTATTTTATTATCTTATGAGTGTACCTATTAATTTACTCTGATCCCCGTTAATTTCTATTCACAAGTTATCTTCTTGAGTTGCTAGTCTCGCCATGAGTCGAACAGAGTTGTGCATCTCCTCCAGAGTGGCTTGAAATCGCTCATCGTCTTCGGTGCCCTTGGTAGCAGCAATACCCGCCGCGTTGAGCTGGCGCACTAGCCTCAGGATATTATCTGCTTCATTACGTAAGGCAGTGAAACGGCGCTCGCTTGGTAACATTTTGCCCGAAAATCCCCAAAGCCCTCCTTCCATAATCAGCACACCAAAGAGTGCAAGCGGCAATTGGAGACCCAAACCGAGCCATGATCCTAAAAGTAAAGCGGTAATGATTATCCCGACACCCAGGCCTGTGAATGCGATGTTTGCGTTACGACGTATTTTCCTACTCAAGGGTTATCTCCAGCTAAATTGATTTTCTACTGGAGGAATTTATCAGAAGACTAGCCGATACTCAAAATCTGAATACTATCGATAGTTAGGTGTCAGTAATACATCTGAGAATTTAGGGGGGATTCAAGTATCTTTTGAGCCGAACGCGGCCTGCGTAGGTGACGGAAAACAGGCTTGTAGAAATAATACATTGGACACACACAAATATAGCTCCCCAAAGCGTACCATTATCGATTCCTCTTTGCGAAGCACGACTCTGCAATCTTCGGTCTGGAACTACTCAATAAAAGTGTGATTTACACCCCGAAAGGGAGAGTGGTTGAACTGCGCCCAAGGTAAACCACAGCTCATCAACAAGTGATATCTGTTATAGATTATGGACTAATTTTGAGCTAATTTATGTGGGTGCCCAATTAGTTCTTGCCGATTGGGTGGAAAAAATAGTAGCCTTATGCGTATTGCCGCTCCTGTTCAAACCCGGCAAACGAGTATTACAGATCCAAGCCCCCTGAGTCCTTTACCGGCCTGTTACTTAAAGGTGAGTTGTGTCAAAAACAACTAACGCTACTCTCGCAGATATTTTGGATATATCAGTTCAAATTGATCCAATTGTAGGTCGTGATGAAGAGCTAGCCATTCTTCATCGATTGGAAACAGAGGAGTTGCCAATTGTCACATTTCTGTACGGAATTCCGGGCATTGGAAAAACGGCCCTTCTGAATACCTATCTGAACCAGGTGCAGCACAGGGCAGGTTTCGCTGTTCAAATTGATGCCAATCGATTCGAGCCCACACCCTTGTCCTTTCGCAGTGAAATCGCTCGAATATTAAAGGTTGAGTCTGATTCGATTGTAGACAAATTGTCGAGTATCAATCAGAGGGTTGTTATTGCGATCGATAACTATCAGGCAATGCGTTTGTTGGATCGATGGATAAGAGACGAGTTTCTTCCAGGGTTGCCCGCGAATGTTCGCTTGTTGCTAGCCACCAACCATAGACCGGGGCCTGGATGGCGAACCCTTTCACCGTGGAACTCGATGTCACACACAATTGAATTATCACCGCTGAGTTCTAGTTGCAGTATCGAGTTTCTGAAAAAAAGGAATTTCAGTGCATCTCAAGCTCGGTATGTTCAGACGATTTCCAAGGGTTACCCCATGGCACTGGTGATGGCTTCTTCGATTTGGAGTAAATCCATTGCCGAATGTGTTACCGAATCTTTTTCCTCAAGGTTGATGACAGATTTAGCACAAGCCTACCTGGCGACCATTGAAAGTGAAGCGCTAGTCAGTTTACTTAAAGAGTTGTCTTTACTGCGAAGGATCACTTTGCCAATTCTAATGGTGTTGAGACCTGCTGACGATCCGGAAAAACTCTATCAAGATTTACGCAAGGTTACTTTTATCATTGAAACTGATGAAGGATTAACAGTACATGATGCGGTTAAAGAAGCTCTGGTTGTCAGTTTGAATGCCGAAAGTCCCTCACGGGTTCGAGAAGTAAAACGACTGGTCTGGTCATTGCTGGCAGGTGAATTGAAGCAAACACATGATTTGAACTTATGGAGGTTTACCGCCGATACTATTTTCCTCTTATCTGACCCGGTCATTCGAGAAGCGTTTTTTCCCAAAGAGGTTCCCTTTTATGACGTGGTACCGGCAAGAAATGAGGATAGTCGCGCCATCAGGAAAATCTGTAGCATACATGAAGGTAAACAGGCAGCAGACTTGATTGAAATGTGGTGGAATGAGGCTCCACAGTGCTTCAAGGTGATTCTCGATAATTTTGGTGAAGTAGCGGGTTTTTATCTGGCCGTGGATCCTGCTTTGGTTTCACCCAGTTTAATTCAGCGCGACTTTCTTACAAAAATCTGGCAAGCGCATACTCAATCATCCCGCATGCCTTCAAGCCAACGAGCTTTTTTTATTCGCCGTTGGCTTTCACTCGAACATGGAGATGTACCTTCACCAGTGCAGGCAGCAGCATGGTTGGATCTGAAGAGATCTTATTTGGAAATGTGGCCGGACCTACGCCAGGTCTATCTGGCAGTAACCGACCTGACTCCCTATGCAGAGATTGCCGCAAGGCTTCAGTTCAAGCCCCTGGACGAACTCGCAGGGACCATAGATGACAGGACTTACTTCGGAGCGGTTTTGGATATGGGGCCAGCTTCGGTCAATGGGTGGCTACATCGCCTGTTGGCCAGGGAACTGGGCATTGATTCACATGATTTTCTTGATCCGGAACGACAGGCCGTTTTGGTAGAAGGTAAGCCTATTGAGTTGACTGCCCTTGAATTTAAAGTAGCAGCTTATCTGTATGCGAATATTGGAAATGCAGTATCTCGAGAGCGCCTGCTAAATAATATTTGGGGGCACAGTTATGAGGGTGGTTCAAATGTTGTAGATGCTGTTATTACAAACTTGCGTCGCAAGCTCGGAGAACAAAACTATAAGGTTCAAACCGTAAGAGGCCATGGTTACTCACTTGAGTTAGTTTAGCGATTCGACATAAATTCTCATGTGAATCTCATGAACCAACCAGTAACTCATCGTACACTCAAACTGTCGCTAACCAATAAGAGGATTGCTCATGTCACATACTTATAAAACAGGCGTTTATGCGTTTACCTTTGTTGTCGCCTTGTTCTATCAATGCCTTTCCCTCGAAGTCCTGGCAGACGAGGGGGAATCTGTTGAAACAAAAATTGCCAGGGCCGTAACCGCCGCACCCGCCGATATTTCTGATGATGCTCTCATTGTGGACGTCGATGGTACTGTCTTAAGAAGTGGCTCTAACGGCTGGACCTGCATCCCGGGAGTTCCCATAATTCCAGGAGATGCCCATCCGATGTGTAATGACGCTGTGTGGATGGAATGGCTAGCCGCGGCTAAAGCAGGCTCTGAATTTTCCACTAACGTAATAGGTGTTTCCTATATGCTTGCTGGGGATGGTTTGGTCAACAACG
>JADFOC010000297.1 GCA_022563075.1 Pseudomonadota bacterium | reverse complement strand
ATGGCAGTGGAGGCACACAGGTTTAACTGTTGCGTATCGATGCCTGCAACCTCTCCGGCAAGAACGGCAACCTCATTGGCTGTTATTGGTACACTATCGGCAGCAAAGTAAACGTCGAGCCAGGCGCGATCCAACCTGGCTACGGCAGCAAGATAGGGCAATCGCTGACTGTCGTTATGCACAGCTAAAAAGGAGGCAAATTCAACTCCGTAGCCAACCAGGGTTCCCACAGATGGCGGAAATTGGCTAACGTATTGTTTCGCAAGAAAACGAAAATAGTCCTCACCGAGTAATCCAAGAACCACTGGATAATTGGAGACCAAGCTAGCAACAGCCGCGCGATAATAGCCGTTGCGATACACGTTAAAAAATTCCAGGTTGGTTCCGTCCTCACAGTAATCTGCCAGCTTTTCATACTGACCGGTCTGCATGAACTCGGTAAAAGCTACGGTGAAATCATCAAACACTGGCAACATGTGACACCCTGGTTTGTTTCACGATAATATTGTCAGCGTGTTGACGTTCCTCCATAAGTGCTTCAAATGGCGGTATATTTGCGTCTCTTTCCAGCAATACCGGCTTGGGGCCGAGTCGATCCAGGGCAAAATCTAACAGTTTCCATACGGACTGACTAACCGCTGCAGCGTGGCTGTCGATAAACAATCGATGGGTAAATTTTTCATCCTGATCATAACCCGCTACATGGATTTCACCGACCAACTCCCTGGGCAGCGATCTAATGTAAGCATGGGCGTCAATACCGCAATTGTGTGAACTCAGGTAAAGATTATTCACGTCCAACAACAAGCCACAACCAGAACGCTTACAGGCTTCCAGCAAGAAGTCCACTTCGTCCATCTCGCTTTTCAATGACAAATAGTTGGTTGGGTTCTCAATCAATATGCTCCGACCAATCGCATCTTGATAGCAACAGATTCCATCCACCAGGCGTTGCAGTGCTTCATGGGTGCAGGGAAGCGGCAGCAAATCAGCAAAAAAATGATCACCCATGCGGCTCCATACGGCATGTTCGGAAATAAATTTCGGTTGGAATTGATCGACTAATTGTCTTACCTTTGCCAGGTGATCGACGTCGGGCAGTGCTGGCCCACCCAACGATGCTCCGACACCATGAAAACTTAAGGGGAACCGCTCCCCAATGAGGCGTAATTTCTCGAGTCTTTGACCACCGCCAATAAAATAGTTTTCGGTATGAACTTCAAACCACAATCCAGCATCGACACTGGCCAAAGCCTGATCATAGTGATCGGGCTTTAGTCCAATTCCCGCTCTTATGGGCTGCTGGTCGTCATTCATTTCACTAACAATGTCGAGTTGCGGTTATGCATCGCTGCGCTGAACTTCACTGAGTGAGGCAGGTCCTTCGGGTGTTATAATAAATTCACAACTCCCTCTGGGCGTATAGGTCCAGGCATTGGCCTGAAAATCCACCGTTGAAGTCCCTTCACAACTGGTACCGGCTCCCGCTTTGCAATCATTTTCACCCGCCAGGGCAATGCCATAGCACTTGTCTTTGCGTCCGCGCGGTGCTTTGCCATCGGCAATCCAGGTACTCAACGTCGATCGTACACGGTCAGTGGCGTTATCTGCGATGGTGAGCCTGTCGTTGGATTTAGCCAAGCCTGTGCTGCTGATCACCGCTAAGGCGGCTCCGGCTAATAGTGCTTGACTGATACTTTTACGGATAATCATGGTTTTTGATCCTCATTTTCATTGATGAGCATTAGTTATATGGCTTCGAAATTCATGCCGTAGTGGCGGACGAATTCTTCGAAGTTCTGGGTTAACAGATGATAGTGACCGGCGAATGTTAGAAATGACTTCCAATTTTTTTGGATTTCTCGACTGATGACCCCATGCCGAGTGCTGCCGTTATCGGCATGGTGATTGTCCAAAGCCGCACGGATCCTGGCAGGCACTGTCTATATCGCCGCGAGTAGGGACGACGCTGAATAGGTCAAAACAGATGCATCGGCAAGCTAGATTCCTCTCAGGACTTGGTATTGTCTTCCTGGCTGAAACTATTTTCGTCAGCATCTCGAGATCGCACTGAATCGAGAAATTATGGGTTGTCTCGAACCAGCGAGGGTCCAACCTCAACCCGGAAACTCCGATCTCAAAATCGGCGGTGCCGGTGGTAACACGCTAGAGTCGATCATGCTTTGGATGGTAGAGATCGAATGTCAATTCGCTTAACAGATACAGCGAAACCAATATCGAACCGGCAATTCCTAATGCCAAACTAAGAATGCAAACCGGTGCATAGAATTTTTCCTTGGCCAGCCGACGGCGGGTGATGATAAAGCACTTCCTTATTGGACTGCATTATCATTGAATTAACCGACTCGTTGACAGTCAGTCGCCAAGTTCACCGGATAAGTTCCTGCAGACGAGTTTCAAGGTTGAGCCGCTTAAGTGATCCCCGGAATCAGGACCAAAGTTGGCCAGCCATCCGAATATAGATTACAAACAGAGTAATCGCACCGGCGCAAAAGCATCCGAAACGCGTCGGTACATGATTCCATATCATGTAGACGGCCGCATGGACATAACGTGTTGCGACGAAAATCCACACCAGCATCCACTGTGCACGATCGACGTACCCCGTAATCATCATCAAGATGCAGGCGAGAAAAAGCAGTTGCGGTAGTTGCATCAGATTATTGAAAGTACGGGCCGGTCGCTCGACCCAGTCTGGGGGATGATCCTCGGTGTAACTTTGGTAGTAGACACCGGAAGTTATCTTTCGCAGGATCGCGTAGTTACGAAATACCAGCATTATGATCCATACCAGCCCGATGAGGCCTACAAGAGTTAGAAGTGGCACCAGTAAGATCTCAGCCTCGACATCAATCCCCGCATTTTGGCTGCATACAATAAAAAGACCGATCGAGAACACACTCAATGCCGCTACGACTACTGCGTAATCTTTAAGGGTCGGCCCTGAAGCCACTGTCGGCGGATCGTCGTTTGTATCCAGCGCAGAGATTGGCTGCGCATCGCTTAGTTTCATATTTTCATCTCGTAGAAAAGTAACTCCCTGGTGAAAGCCTATACTGGGGATTTATCTTGTGTCCACCTCAATTACTACCATGCAGTTCTAATTCTCGGTAGGCAAGAACGAATAGTTCTCCGCATACTCAAGCATCTGTGACATGAAGTCTTCCGGGTATTCCACCGTGACATCAACTATGCGGCCATCTTGCTCCGTCGCCACGATGCGAGGATTCACAAAACCAGAATAGGGAGCCACCTCGAGAGTGGCGTAACGTCGCAAGACTTCGGCATGCAATTCCTGATCGACTTGGGTGCCGTAGTTTTCCACCAGGTCGCGGCCCGCTGCAAAATCTCCCTCCGATTTGATGCGTTGGATTTCCCGTAATAGTTGTCCGAAGATAACGCGCAGCTTTGCATAATCATTAACCACAAAGTAAGTCTTGCCGTCCCGTACCACACGTTCGATGACATTTTCCTCAAGCCCTTTTTCATAAGACCAAAGCGCGACTAATTGCCGGTTACGCATATGCGCTTCCTCTACCAGCTCTCCAGGCTGCAAACGGTACAACTGGGTCATAGCGCCATTACGAATATAGGAGTCGTATCTGGAGCGTCCAACATCCAGGTTATCCATCACGCCAATTTCGATAAGCATAGGGTCCATAATATAATACAGCCCAACCAGGTCGGCTCTCCCCTCCTCCAGGGTACTGGCATATTGACGCAATGTTTCCCGGGTCGTTCCCACTCCCGGGTTGATCTGGCCAGAGGCATGACCGATGACTTCATGCATATCCGTGTGCAGGTCACCCGCCTGTTCCGCGTACATTCGGCTACGAGTTATTTCTTCCGGCGTGTAGGCAAATTCTTCGAGACTCTTGCTGGGGGAAGCATTGTAGGCACCGACGATGTTGGACAGACTGACTGATTTCGATCCATGCTCGGCGCGAATCCAGCTGGAATTGGGCAGGTTAATACCGATGGGTGTCGAGGGGGACGAATCACCGGACTCCATCACCACGGTGATCGCCTTGCCATCGATGCCAGTCACATCGGCTTTCTTGTGTTCCGCCAGGATGGGTGAATTGTCTTCAAACCACTGTGCACGTTCGCCAATGGCAGCGATTCTTAAGGTGGCGATGTCATCTCGAAAAGATACAACGGATTCGAAGGATCCTCGATAGCCGAGAGGATCGTTATAG